>NZ_JBSWXD010000193.1:0-10948 GCF_056160425.1 Micromonospora sp. ABR4_055 | reverse complement strand
GCGTACGGGGCGCCGGCCGCCGCCGACGACCCGACGCCGGGAGCACCGCGACGACGGCGTGCTGCATGCTCTGCAGCTTGCGCAGGTAGACGGCGAGCAGCGCGGGCGTTTCCAGGATCACCCGCTGGACGGGCTTGCTGACCTGCTGCTGGCCCGCCAAACGCGTCAACTCCCAGGCGTACGACCCTGATCTTGCCCGCCGGCTGTGGGAGCGTTCGGAGCAGCTGCTCGGCTGACCGGCGTCGCCACTGCCGACCGCGTCGCCGTATCCCGGCCGGTCGCGGCCTGCCGGGTCGACCAGGCCGACAGCGCGGCGACCGGATCGTCGGCGAAGAACCGGATCGTCCGTACGTGTGCGATGCGGCCCAACGGGCGGACCACCCGCAGCGGCTCGGCCAGCTCGACCACCAGGTTGGTCTGCGCGATCGCCGACACGATGAGCACGTCACCGTCGACCCGGATGGTGCCCTGCTCGTTGTAGTTGCGCACCAGCCGGACCTCGGTGACCAGCCGACGGGGCACCCGGACGTCCAGGAACGCGGCGTTGCGGACCCGGATCTCGTCGGGCCCGATCACATGCGGTCGGGTCACGGTCGCGGCGATCACCGCCAGAGCGATCAGTACGCCGTACGCGTCGATCAGCAGAATCGCGTGCCGTAGCGGGTCCGGGGCGCCGATCGCCCGCAGCAGGATCTCCACCGCGACCAGCTCCACGATCGACACCACCAGGAACATCACCATCGTCGACGCCACCGCCCCGGCGTAGGGCACCGCCGTCGCCGACTCCGGTACGCCGTGGCGGCGACGGCGTACCCACAGCCAGAGGCTGACCATGCCGGCGGCTTCGAACCCGACCAGCCGGCGCAGCACCACCCCGAGCCGTCGCGCAGTCATCGTCGGCCTCGTAACCGGGCGACCAGCAGCCGGAACACCTCGGCCTGGGCGGGGGAGAACTCGCGGGTGATCGCGGTCAGCCACTGGACGCCGTCCGCGTCGCCGGCGTTCGTGGCGATCGCGTCGGTCATCTCGGCCGGCAGGAAGCCTTCCAGGTCGGCGGCGAGCGACGCCACCCGCGCGTCGGCCGGGTCCGCGTCGGCGATCTCGTCGAGCCGTCGGTAGAACTCCTGCGTACGGGCCAGCGTCGCCGGCTCGGTCAGCGGCTGGAACAGCGCGCTGAACTCACCCCGCTGCTCCGGCCCGACCCCGGTGTCCAGCAGCGCCAGCATCTCCCGGTCCAGGGCGGCGAACGCGGAGCCGTCGGTCGGCAGCTGCCGCAGCACCGCCGCCATCGGCTCGGAGACCGTGGCATCGGCGTCCAGCTCGTCGAGGTTCTCACCTGCAGCCAGCAGCGCGGCGAGCCGTTGCCGTTGCTCGGCGATCGCCGTCTGCTGGCGGGCCAGGTCGGCGTCCAGCTCGGTGAGCACCTCGCGCAGCTCCCGGCCCTGGTCGTCGGCGAGCACGTCACGGATCTCGTCGAGCGAGAGCCCCAGCTCGGTCAACCGGCGTACCCGGGCCAGCGCGACCGCATCCCGTAGCCGGTACTCCCGGTAGCCGTTGGACAGCCGCTCCGGCTCAGGCAGCAACCCGAAATGGTGGTAGTGGCGCACGGTCCGGGTGGAGACCCCGACCAGCGCGGCGAGCTCGCCGATCCGCATGCCACCAGTAAAAACGTTGCCGTTACGACAAGGTCAAGCTTGCCGTGGCGGCCTCGCAGACTGTCAGGCGTCCTGGAGTTCTCGGAGGTGGTGGTCGACCGCCTGGAACCGTGGCCAGTCCGGCGTGTGACAGCCGACGGCGTGCAGCGCGGTACGGATGTCCATCAGCAGCCTGCTGGCAGCGAACTCGAAGCTGGTGGCCTCGGTCGACGTGGCGATGTCCACGATCCGGTCAGTGAGCTTCGCAGCGATCTGGACCTCGACGTCCAGAGAATCCAATTGCTCCTGGACCGCATCGATGAATTCTTCGAACTGCTCATCGGTGCCATGGGGGGTGCTGACGAAGGTCATCTGGACCGCGAGACGGAACTCTTTCACGTTGCCTCCCAGCACGTCGCCCGACGAAGCTGAGCCCTCATGTCTCGCAAGTAGTTCGGATTAGAGGGCGTCGTTGACATCGTCTTCATGCACTTACAGGGATTCGGGCACTTCAACTTGAAGTGCTTGTTCCCTCCTCCGGTGACGGACCAGCCATCCTTCTCGACCTCCTTGAGGAGTTCCTCGTACTCGCCGCCGAGCCTGTGACGAGGGCGTGACACTGTGAGTTCTCCTCGTGTTCGAGGGTACCTTGGATTGCTGCCGCTACGGCAGAGGTCTTTCGTTGGGTTGATCCTCTCGTCAGTATCGATGTTCAGCGCGCGGGCCGGGTCGGACATATAACTCATTTGACGCACTGTCGGTTATGAGACAGTCACCGAAAGCTACTTCTGGCGAATGTTGCCGGCCGGTCGGCTACGGCCACCAGCGCAGTGTCGACGAACATGATGACGGGGTGTGGCGTCGTTGCCGCCGCGACGAGGTCAAGCAACGATCGTCAACGTGATGGGCCCGGTGCTGCGCTGTCGAGGGCGATGGTCACGACCTTGCGCACCGCCGGTCCGTCCGGCGGTTCGGTCTCCCGGTCAGCGAAGAGCAGATGTCCGGTCCCTACCAGCATCGGCGCGAGCGCGTCGATGTCGGCGTCGACCGCGATCCGGCCGAGGTCCCGCTCGGCGGCCAGGTAGGACGCGATCATGGTTGTGGCGTCGGAGAGGATCGGCAGTCGGGGGTCCGGTCTGGCTTGCCGCAACCGTCCGCGCAGCTCGTCGCGGGAGACGATGAGACTGATCAGGGCGAGGGTCACCGATCCGAACAGCTCGGTGAGCAGCCCGGTCAGATTGTCGGCGACGGTGCCGGTCCCGGCTGCCTGCTGCAGGGCGGCGGCCTGGGTATCGATCCGAGCCATCCGGTCCAGCACGAACTCGGTGAGGAAGGTGTCGAAGTCGGCGAAGTAGCGGTGCAGGACGCCCTTGGCGACCCCCGCCTCGGTGGTGACCGCCCGGCTGGTCAGACCACTTGGCCCAGCTTGGAGAAGGACGCGTTCGGCGGCGTCGAACAACAGCTCGCGCGCGTCGCGGATGGCCACACCGGTTGGCACTGTGCGCTCCTCAGCTCGCCTGTCGGACCGCCGCAATGGGCGACTGCCCACTAGAGTGGGCGCATGCCTACTTCATCGTCCGGGCGGCCACCGGATCCTCATCTTGCCAGGGGCGTCGCCGAATCGTTCGGCGTCGACGCACCGCGCTACGACCGGGCCAGACCTCGCTACCCCGACGCGCTGGTACGGCGGATCGTCGCCGCCAGTCCCGGATCCGAGGTGTTGAACGTCGGCTGCGGCACCGGCATCGAAGCCCGACAGTTCCAGCAGGCCGGCTGCACGGTGCTCGGGGTTGAACCCGACCCGCGAATGGCGGACTTCGCGCGGCGCGCCGGCGCCGAGGTCGAAGTGGCGACATTCGAGAAGTGGCAGGCCGCCGGACGGACCTTCGACGCCGTCATCGCCGGAACGGCCTGGCACTGGGTCGACCCGGTCGCCGGGGCGACCAAAGCCGCCCGGGTCCTGCGCACCGGTGGTCTGCTGGCACCCTTCTGGCACGTCTTCCAGCTCCCGCCCCTCGTGGCGGAAGCCTTCACCGCCGCCTACCGGCGGGTGGTGTCCGACTCGCCGGTCACCTTCGAGCCGGACAAGCAAGGTGTCGACGCGTACCAGCCGCTGTTGACCAGAGCCGCCGACGGCATGCACGAGGTCGGCGGGTTCAGCACCCCCGAGCAGCTGCGCTTCGACTGGACGCAGCCGTACACCCGCGACGAGCTGTTCGATCTCATGCTGACCCAGGGCCTCCTCACCCGGCTGGCACCGGACGAACAGACGGCGATGTTGGACGGCGTCGGACCCGCTGTCGACCAGGCCGGTGGCAGCGTGACGATGTCCGGCACGACCGTTGCCGTCGTCGCGGTGCGTACCTGCAGGGCCGCCGCAACAGCGGTCACGCCGGCAGAGTGAGCCGGTCGGTCGGTCGGGGTGCGGGCGGCCAGCAACGCGTTGGTGCCGCGCCAGACGGCCACCGCGTAGTCGGCCTCGGGCACCTGGCAAGCGGCCTGCCAGCGGGCGTGCTCAACCGCAGACCATGACGGCGGGTACGGCGTACGGCGAAACTCCAGCCGCCGCCGGCACCGGCCAACACGTACCTGGCGTTCAGGTGCGCCAACAGGGTTACGACGCCGTTGAGCATGTCTGCGGCGGTGAGATACACCATCGACAATCCGCGCGATCCGAGTTGGCGGGAACTGTAGGCCCCGCATCAACGGGTGCGTCGAACTGTACGGCAATCACACCAACATGATCACGGTGTCCCGCCGTAGCTGACCCCACCGGCGTGCTCGCCAAGGACGAAGACCCGGTCGCCCTGCTCACCACACTCACCTCGATCGGCCGCTGCCGACGCGACGACAGGCCGGGTCCGGCCAGGACAAGCCAGCAACGTCATGCCCTTTCCGATGCATGGCGGCGAGGACTGCCTGACCCCGGAGGGACCGGCGGTGGTCAACAAATCGGCTCGGTGACCGCGTTTGGAGTGGTAGGCACTCGGAGGGATACCAGAGCGATGACGTTCGAGGATTATGTGGTGGCGCGTGGTCCAGCGCTGGTTCGCCTGGCGCGGCTGCTCACCGGTGACTCCCATCGCGCAGAGGACCTGGTACAGGAAGCCCTCGGTCGAGCGTACGCTCGTTGGTGGTCGATCAGCCGGATGGACCGGCCGGACATCTATGTACGGCGCATCCTGCTGAACGTGAACTCGTCCTGGTGGCGACGCCGGTCCAGTCACGAAACACCGGTGACGTCGGAGCTGATGACCGCCGCGCTCGACCACTCGGCTGCGTGCCGGGTAAGCGGCGACATGGGCACCGCTGCCGCGGAACGCGACGCGATGTGGCGGCTTGTCACGGCCCTGCCGCCACGACAACGGGCTGTCCTGGTGCTCCGCTACTACGAGGATCTGGACGACGGCACAATCGCCGAGATCCTCGACTGCAGTACGACCACGGTCCGGACCCACACGATGCGGGCGTTGGCGGCGCTGCGCACGCAGCATCCGGTCAACAGCTGACGAGGAAGGTCGAAGCTATGAATGGCGTTGAGGAACTTCTCGCCGAAAGCCTGCGTAGCCGCGCCGCTGGCGAGGTGGACGGGGCGGCTCTGCTGGAGCGGGCCAGCTCGCGTGGTCGCGCCTACCTGCGTCGGCGCCGTTTCCTGGGCGGGGCGGGGCTCGCCACGGTCACGGCGATCGTTGTCGCTGGTGTATCCGCCGGGATAGCTCGCTGGCCGGTCGGCGGCGAGACCTTTGCGCCCGGAGGCGGAGTCATCAGCGCACTGCCTGCGGCGACTGGTGAACCCGGTGCGCGGACCGGCCCGGCCCGCGTCGGTGCCGACGCCAATCTGGTCCACTTCGACGCGCCGGGGCTCATCGCCACAGCGCGTCACTTCGACTGGACCAGTGGCGACGGGTACGAGCAATTGGAGGTGGGCGTAGGCGAGCAGGATCTGGTTTACGCCGCGATCGGACACGACATGGCCGTCCTGGACAGTGTTGAGCGCCAGAATGACCTAGGCGTCGTCATCCGAGAGCAGCCGGTGCAGGGTCTCTGGTTGCGGGTGCAGGCCCCGGAGGACGCATCCGCACGGCAGGTGATCGCCGCGCTCGACCTCAACCGAGCACAGCGAATCGTGTTGCCGTTCCAACTCGGCAACCTGCCGGACGGCACCCGGATGGTCCGCGCATCGGTGGGCTTCATCGACGGCCGGTACGCCGACGGAGGGGTCGTGCTGGAACGGGGAGGGAACGATCGGATGGAGGTGCAAGCTCAGTACGCGCTGGTCCGGTCGGGTAATGCTCGGCAGGCCAATCACGTGGTCGGTGAACGGCAGGCATTCCTGTACCCGGGCCGAGACGAGATGAAGTTGCTCGGTCTGCCGAACCTGGATCTCAGCGCCCGCATCGGCAAGGGCAACTACCAGGGGTTCAGCATCCAGGATGCCGACCTGATCCTTGATTCGGTGCAGGTGGCAACCAACGTGGGCGACCTCTCGACCTGGCCGCAGACCCTGATGCGCTGACGCCATGCCCCCTAGTGTGTACGCATAGTGACCCCAGAGATCGGAGGTGCTGGTGCAGCTTGATGCCAGAGGTGCATCGAGATGCACCTGTGGCATCAGGCCGGCGGAGACATCCTGCTCCGGAGTAACCCGAGCGGCCAGCTCGATCCAGGTCGTCCCAGGTCGGCCAGAGCGACCGGAGCAACGGTTCAGTCTTTGCTTTATTCAGCGCTCGATGTACCGTCGTAAACCATGGAGACGCTGACGTACGGGCAGGTGCTGGCGCGCTTCGGGCACGCCCTGTCCGACCCGGTCCGGGCCCGGCTGCTGCTCGCACTGCGCGACGGCCCTGGCTATCCCGCCGAGCTGGCCGACCTGCTCGGCACCAGCCGGCAGAACCTCTCCAACCACCTGGCCTGCCTGCGCGGCTGCGGCCTGGTCGTGGCCGTGCCCGAAGGCCGGCGGTCCCGCTACGAGCTGGCCGACCCCCGGCTCGCCCACGCCCTGGGTGACCTGCTCGGCCTGGTGCTGGCCGTCGACCCGGCGGCCTGCCCGTCGGCTGACACCGACGGCTGCTGCTGATGTCCGCCCAGCTGCCGCTCATCCCGATCGGCCCGACCCGGCCGTCCGCCGTCAAGCCGTCCGGCGCCTGCCCGTCCGGCGTCGAGCCGTCGGCCGCCCACCTGTCCGCTGCCCGGCAGGCGACGCTCGCCCGGCGGATCCGATGGTTCGTCGCCGCCACCATCGCCTACAACGTGATCGAGGCGATCGTCGCGATCAGCGCCGGCACCGTCGCCTCCTCCACCGCGCTCATCGGGTTCGGCCTCGACTCGGTGGTCGAGGTGGCCTCCGCCGCCGCAGTCGCCTGGCAGTTCACCGGCGCCGACCACGAGCGCCGCGAAAGCCGCGAACGCGCCGCGCTACGGGTCATCGCCGTGTCGTTCTTCGCCCTCGCCGGCTACGTCGGATTCGAATCGGTACGGGCGCTGCTGAGCGCGCACCGCCCGGACCACTCCACGGTCGGGCTGATCCTCGCCGCGCTCTCCCTGGCGGTCATGCCGGTGCTCTCGACCGCGCAGCGCCGCGCCGGGCGGGAGCTCGGCTCGGTGTCGGCCGTCGCCGACTCCAAACAGACTTTGCTCTGCACCTACCTGTCCGCTGTCCTGCTAGTCGGGCTGGCGGTCAACTCGCTGTTCGGCTGGTGGTGGGCCGACCCCGCCGCCGCTCTGGTCATCGCCGCCGTCGCCGTCAGGGAAGGCCGGGAGGCCTGGCGCGGCGACACCTGCTGTGCCTGAAACCTGATCGAGGTGAGGCGGCAGAGCTGTCGGCCGGGTGGCTACCATCGCCGGGTGAACGAGGCAGCCGGCGGCAGCAGGGGCGACCAGGGCGATGCGGGTGGGCAGGTCGACCCGAGCGGCCGGGGTGACGAGCGGCGCGGCACGCTGTCGGTGGTGCCGACGCCGATCGGCAACCCACGCGACATCACCCTGCGGGCGCTGGACGTGCTGCGTACCGCCGGGTTGGTCGCCGCCGAGGACACCCGGCGGGCCAGGCGGCTGCTCGACGCGCACGACATCGACGTCCGGGTGGTCAGCTGTTACGACCACAACGAGCAGGCCCGTACCGCCGAGTTGATCTCCGTGTTGAACGCCGGCACCGACGTCGCGTTGATCTCCGACGCCGGGACGCCGCTGGTCAACGACCCTGGCTACCTGGTGGTCGGGGCGGCGCTGGCCGACGGGCTGCGGGTCGACCCGCTACCCGGGGCGAGCGCAGCGCTGAGCGCGCTGGTCGGCTCCGGGCTGCCGGCCAACCGATTCCTGTACGTCGGGTTCCTGCCCCGCAAGTCGGCGGCGCGACGTACCGCGTTGACCGAGCTCGCCCCGTTGTCCGCCACGTTGATCTTCTTCGAGGCGCCGCACCGGGTGGTGGAGATGCTCGCCGACGTACGCGAGGTGCTCGGTGACCGGGCGGCGGCGCTGGTGCGCAACCTGACCAAGTCGCACGAGGAGTGGCTGCGCGGCCCGCTGTCCCAGGTGCACGCCGACCTGGCCGCCCGCGACGAGGTCAGGGGCGAGATCACCGTGGTGGTGGAGGGCATACGGCGGCGTGAGTCGACCAACGGCGGCGGGGTCGGGGCCGGCAGCCTCGACCCGGACCGGGTGATCGAGTTGTTGCTCGGTGCCGGGCTGGACACCCGGACGGTACGGTCGTTGGCCGGCCAGTTGACCGGGCTGGCCCGCAACGAGGTCTACGACCGGGTGTCGGCGCTGCGCCCGCGCTGAAGGCCGCCTGCATAGATCTATTGACATGCTCGAAACACGCTGAGAATATTCGAGTACTGCGGGTGGGAGCGCTCCCATCCGCTGCTTTCGATGCATGACCGCTGACACGGCGCGCCGGGCAGAGCCTCGCCCGCGCCGCACGACCATCGGAAGGACCCGGCGTGTCGATATTCTCCCGGCGGCGGACCGTTCCGCTCGCCGTCACCGCGGTGGCGGCGCTGACCGCCACCGCACTCACCGCCGCTGCTCCTGCGCACGCGCAGGACGAGGCACCCGAACAGATCGTCAACGGCACCTTCGACGACGGCCACGCCCCCTGGTGGGGCACCGCCAACATCACCCTCGACTCCAGCAGCCAGCAGCTCTGCGCCGACATCCCCGGTGGCACCGTCAACCCGTGGGACGTCATCATCGGCCAGGACGACGTTCCGCTGGTCGCCGGTGAGACGTACGAATACAAGTTCTTCGCCACCGCCACCCCCAACAAGGTGATCCGGGCGCTGATCCAACTGCAGGTCGACCCGTGGACCCAGTTCATGGCGGCCAACCCCGAGGTCAGCGTCTCCGGCAACAACTACACGTACACCTTCACCGCCCCGACCGACCTGCCCAATGCGCAGGTCGCCTTCCAGGTCGGCGGCAGCGCCGACCCATGGCGGCTGTGCCTCGACGACGTGTCGCTGCGCGGCGGCGCCGAACCGGAGGAGTACGTGCCGGACACCGGACCCCGGGTGCGGGTCAACCAGGTCGGCTACCTGCCGAAGGGGCCGAAGAACGCCACCCTGGTCACCGACGCCACCGACCCGCTGCCCTGGAAACTGTACGACTCAGGCGGCAAGGTCGTCGTCAACGGCAAGACCAAGCCGCGTGGGCTGGACGAATCCTCCGGGCAAAATGTCCACTCGATCACGTTCAGTCGATTCGTCCGGCCCGGCACCGGCTACACCCTGGTCGCCGACGGCGAGACGAGCTTCCCGTTCGAGATCGGCACCAGCTTCTACACGCAGCTGCGCGCCGACGCGCTGAAGTTCTACTACACCCAGCGCAGCGGCATCGAGATCCGCGACGAGCTGCGGCCCGGCTACGGCCGCCCGGCCGGGCACGTCGGCGTCGCCCCCAACCAGGGTGACCTGGAGGTGCCGTGCCAGCCCGGTGTCTGTGACTACACCCTGGACGTTTCCGGTGGCTGGTACGACGCCGGCGACCACGGCAAGTACGTGGTCAACGGTGGCATCTCCGTCTACCAGCTGATGAACGAGTACGAGCGGGCCCTGCGGGTGCACCGGGGCAAGCCGTGGCTGCAGCGTGACGGCGTGCTCGACCTGCCGGAGAGCGGCAACAAGCTGCCGGACATCCTCGACGAGGTGCGCTGGCAGCAGGAGTTCCTGCTCAGGATGCAGGTCCCGGCCGGGCAGCCGCTGGCTGGCATGGCCCACCACAAGATCCACGACGCGGCGTGGACCGGCCTGCCGCTGCTGCCGCACCTCGACTCCCAGCTGCGCGAGCTGCACCCGCCGTCGACCGCCGCCACGCTCAACCTGGCGGCCACCGCCGCCCAGGCGGCGCGGGTGTTCAAGCCGTACGACGAGGCCTTCGCCGACCGCAACCTGGACGCGGCCCGCACCGCGTGGGCGGCGGCCAAGGCCAACCCGCAGATGTACGCCGACCCGGCCGACGCCATCGGCGGCGGCCCCTACGACGACACCGACGTCACCGACGAGTTCTACTGGGCGGCGGCCGAGCTGTACCTGACCACCGGGGAGCGCGAGTTCCGGGACTTCGTGCTCGCCTCGCCGCACCACACGGGTGACATCTTCAAGGAGGGCGCCTTCGGCTGGCAGTGGACCGCTCCGCTGGGCCGGATGGCGCTGGCCACGACGCCGAACAGCCTGCCGGGCTGGTGGCAGGTGCGGGCGTCGGTGATCGATGCGGCGGACCGCTACCTGGCCACGCTCGATGCCCACCCGTACGGTGTCCCGTACGCCCCGGTCGGCAACCTCTACGACTGGGGTTCGAACAGCGTCATCGTCAACAACGCGATCGTGATCGCCACCGCGTACGACCTGACCGGTAAGGAGAAGTACCGCGACGGGGTGCTGCAGACGATGGACTACATCTTCGGCCGCAACGCGCTGAACATCTCCTACGTCACCGGCTACGGCACGGTGTCGTCGCAGAACCAGCACTCCCGCTGGTACGCCCGCCAGCTCAACCCCGAGCTGCCGAACCCGCCGCGCGGCACGCTCGCCGGTGGTCCGAACTCGTCGATCCAGGACCCGGTGGCGCAGCGGCTGCTGACCGGCTGCGCGCCGCAGTTCTGCTACGTCGACGACATCGAGTCCTGGGCCACCAACGAGCTGACCATCAACTGGAACGCCCCGCTGTCCTGGATCGCGGCCTTCATCGCCGACCAGGGCCGCGGCTGAATCCACCGCCCCTGGGGGGGGGGGGGGGGGGGGGGGGGGGGGGTTTTTTCTGCCTTTCTCCTCTTTTCCCCTCCCTCCCCTTGTTGTTTTCGTTTTTTCTTTTTTCTT
>NZ_JBSWXD010000192.1:89-10964 GCF_056160425.1 Micromonospora sp. ABR4_055 | reverse complement strand
GGACCTCACGGTCCCGGGCCGGCGGCCGTCCTGTTTGCCGGTTGAGGCGCAAGCTGCGGGACCGGGCTGCGTGAGCGGCGGGCGATTGGGTAATGCCCCGATGGCCGTTCGGTACGCATCGTTCGGTACGCATCGTTCGGTACGCATCGTTCGGTACGCATCGTTCGGTAGGCACAGCGCGTGCCGCACCACGCCACCAAAGCCACCACGCCACGGCCGTCGGGACGTTCGGAGGGAAGGCACGCCATGCTCAGCAGGGAGGATCAACGCCGGTTCGACCAGATCGCCCGCCATCTGCGGACGACCGATCCGGACTTCGTCGCCCGCCTGGGCGATCAGGCCGCCAACCGGCGGAACCGGGCGGCGATCATCGCCAGTGTGCTGCTCTGGGCGGTGGTGCCGCTGCTCGCCCTGTTCGGCGGCTGGATCGCCGCGTCGATCTGCACGGTGGCGCTCACCGCCGCGGGAGTCCTCGCGCTGCGGGCCCGCCGCTGGTAGCCCCGACCGCAGCGGCAGCCCACGTCAGTCGTCGGCCGGCGCGGGTTCGGCGAACCGCCGGTAGGCCCGGCCCAGCACTGTCGCCAGGCCCGGGCCGCCGATCACCGGTGACGGCGCCCCGAGCTGGCGCAGCAGCAGGTCGGCACGGGCCGACAGGACCGGCTCGCGGTCCGGCAGCGGCACCGGCGCCCGCCAGAATCCGGCGTCCGACGCGGCGACGGGTTCGGACAGGCCGGCCAGCGCCGGGCCGGCACCGACCGGGGACGTCACCGGCGGCGTGTCGGAGTCGGTGGACGACAAGCCACCGTCAACGGACGGCGCACCGTCACCCCCGCCGGCGGACGCCGCACCGTCGACGGACGGCGCACCGTCACCACCGCCCCGGGCGAGCCGCAGCTGACGCAGCAGGGCGGCCCGGTCCCGTCCCCGCCAGTGCAGGATCTGGAACGGGTCGGTGTCGAACTCCTCGGCCAGCAGATAGCAGGTGGCGGCCAGGTGCTTGCACGGCACCGCCGCGTCCGGGCAGCTGCAGCTCATCGCCAACTCGTCGACGCCGGCCGGGAACAGTGGTGCCCCGGCGGCGACGAACACCTCCTCCAGCTCCGGCGGCAGGTCGCCGGCGAGCAGCCGGGCACTATACAGCGCCTGGCCGGCCAAGGTGTTCTCGATCCGCCGCCACACCGCGTCACCGTAGCGCCGCAGCCCGATCCGCGCCTGGTACGGCCGGGGCCGGGATCCCTGCACCTGGGCGCTCACCACGCCAGGTGCCACGGTCAGGGCGAGCACCTGCCCGGCCCGGGCGTAGGAGCGGCCCCGGGTGAGCCGGGTGCCCAACGCGAACGACTCCAGCACGTCGACGAAGCGGCGCGACCACCAGGACTGTCCGATCGCGCCCCGGGTGCTGCGGGCGCGCAGCCCGCCGTCGACCCGCCGGGGCCGGCCGTAGTCCTCGAACCGGCTCATTCGACCACCGCCCCGGCCTCCAACGTGAACAGCTCCCGCAGCTGCGCGGTGGACAGCTCGGTCAGCCACTGCTCACCGCTGCCGACGACGGTCGCGGCGAGGCCACGCTTGTCCGTCACCATCGCCGCGATCTTCTCCTCCACGGTGCCGGCGCAGACGAACTTACGGACCTGCACCGCCCGCCGCTGCCCGATCCGGAACGCCCGGTCGGTGGCCTGGTCCTCCACCGCCGGGTTCCACCACCGGTCCACGTGCACCACGTGGTTGGCGGCGGTCAGGGTCAGCCCGGTGCCGCCGGCCTTCAACGACAGGACGAACAGCGGCGGCCCGGCCCGACCACCGCCGCCGTCGGCATGGCCGGCCTGGAACCGGGCGACCAGGTCGTCACGGTCCGCCTTGGCCAGACCGCCGTGCAGGAACAGCACCTCCCGACCTGTGTACGCCGACAGGTACCCGCGCAGCATCGCGCCGAACTCGGCGTACTGGGTGAACAGCAGCGCCTTCTCCCCCGCCGCCAGCACCTCGTCGAGGATCCCGGTGAGCCGGGCGAGTTTGCCGGAGCGGCCGGGCAGGTGCGAGCCGTCGCGCAGGAACTGCGCCGGATGGTTGCAGATCTGCTTGAGCTTGGTCATGGTGGCCAGCACCAGGCCGCGCCGCTCGACGCCGTCGCTGGACTCGATCCGCCCCATCATGTCGTCGACCACCGCCTGGTAGAGCGACGCCTGTTCGGCGGTGAGGTGGCACAGCACCTCCATCTCCAGCTTCGCCGGCAGGTCAGAGATGATCGAGGTGTCGGTCTTGAGCCGGCGCAGCACGAACGGGCCGGTGATCCGGCGCAGCCGCTGCGCGGCCTCGGCGTCGCCGTGGCGTTCCACCGGTTCGGCGTACCGGCGGCGGAACGTGGCCGCGCCGCCGAGCAGGCCCGGATTAGCGAACTCCATGATCGACCACAGGTCGGCGAGGCGGTTCTCCACCGGTGTACCGGTGATCGCGACCCGGTGCCGGGCGGGCAGTGACCGGATCGCGACGGCCTGGCGGGTCGCCGCGTTCTTGATCGCCTGGGCCTCGTCGACCATGATCCGGTGCCAGCCGACCCCGGCCAGGTCAACGGCGTCCCGGGCGGCCACCGCGTAGGTGGTGACCACCAGCCGGGCGCCGGTCACCGCAGCGACGAACTCCGGGCCGCGGGGCCGGTCGGTGCCGTGGTGCATGTGCACCGTCAGGTCCGGCACGAACCGGGCCGCCTCCCGCTGCCAGTTGCCGACCAGTGACATCGGACAGACCAGCAGCGTCGGACCGGCGTCGGGTGCGTCGGCGGCGAGCAGGGCGAGCAGCTGTACGGTCTTGCCGAGTCCCATGTCGTCGGCGAGCACCCCGCCGAGTCCCAGCGAATCCAGGAACCGCAGCCAGGCCAGCCCCCGCTGCTGGTACGGACGCAGCCGCCCCCGGAAACCGGCCGGCTCGGCCACCGGGGTGAGCCGGCGCTCCACCTCACCGCTGAGCAGGTCACCGAGCGCCCCGGTGGCGTCGATGCCCAGCACCGGCAGCCCCACGCCGCCGTCGTCGTCGCCGAGGGCGACCCGCAGCAGGTCCATGACGGTCAGCGCACCACCGGAGCGCAGCAGCGCCAACCCGGCAGCGATCCGCTTCGGGTCGACCTCCACCCATTCGCCGCGCACCCGCACCAGCGGTGTCTTGGCCCGGGCCAGATCGCGCAGCTCCTGCTCGGTCAGCGGCTGATCACCGAGGGCCACCTCCCACTCGTAGTCCACCAGGTCGGGCAGGCCGAACCGGCGGTCGACGGCGACAGTGCCCGGCGCGGTCGGGGTTCCCGCCCGCAGCCGGGCACCGAGCCGGGCCGCCGGCCGCTGCCACCAGGAGGGCAGCAGCACGCCGAACCCGGCGGCGTGCAGGGTCGGTGCTCCGTCACGCAGGAACCGGTGCGCACCGGTGACGTCCAGGTCGACGCCGTCGGGGGTGGCGGTACGCAGCGCGTCGTCGATCGCCGGCCAGAGCCGGCTGGCCCGACCCAGCTCGGCCAGCAGCGTCTCCTGCGGGTCGGCGGTGTGCCGGGTCAGCGGTTGGAGCTGCCGGCCGACGCGCCAGATCGCCGCCGCGTCGACCAGCAGGCTCGGCTCGGCGGTGGCCTGCAGTGCGAACTCCAGCCGCCACCCGTCGGCACCGTCGACGAGACCGGCCGACCCGTCGGCGGCCGGCTCCTCAGTGGCGGGGGCGGGTTCGCGCAGCCGGAACAGGGCCCGCACTGGACCGCCGGCCGCGTCCCGCTGCCAGTGCTCCAGCTCGGCGGCGAGGGTGTCGAGCGCCGCGACCGGGGCGGTGAAGTCCCGCCGGGGCCCGGTCAACGCGGTCAGCCAGGCGTCGCGGGCGGCCAACGGCCCGGACCGGGCCCGGCCCTCGGCCAGCCGTACGCCGTGCAGCGCGGCGCGGGCGGCGGCGTCGGTCAACGCGTCGAACGCTTCGGCGACGCGCCGGTGTCCGGTGCCGGGCGCCCCGGCGGCCAGGGCCGCCGCCGGGGTGGCCAGCGTCAGCGACCGGGCCCACCGCTGGTCGGCACCGGTCAGCAGCGGCAGCCAGCAGGCGGTGGCCGACCCGGGTGCCGGGCCGGGCCGGACGGCGGGCAGCACCCGGCCCCGGGCGACCAGTTCGGCGGCGAACCCGGCGAGCAGCGCCAGGTGGCGTACCCCGGCACCGATCACCAGCCCGCCCGGCAGACCGTCGGCCGCCGCGACGCCGCCGGGCAGACCGTCGGCCGGTGCGACGTCGGCCGCCGGATCGACGTCGTGCAGGGTGCAGAGCACCGACAACGCCTCGTCGGCGTCGAACTCCAAGGTGGACACCAGCCAGTCGGCGTGGCCGCCGTCGCGGGCCAGCCCGGTGGTCGGCGCGTCGGACTGGGTACGGACCAGCTCCGGTGACTCGACCGGAGCACCGGCGACGGTCGGCAGCCGGACCGCCGTACTGCCGGTGGCCGCCTTGACCGCCACCGGCCCGAGCAGTGGGCTCAGCGCGGCGACCAGGGCCTCGTGTCCGGCGGCGAACGGGTGCGGTCGGCGGCGCGGCGGTCGCCCCGGCCGCCGGGGCGGCGCCGACGGTAACGTCGAGTCCTCGGCCCAGACGGCGAGCCGACCGTCGGGGCCGAGCAGCCCCTGCACCACCAGCACAGCCACTCCTTCGCCGTCGGCACCTGCGCCGATGGTACGGGTGGTCCGACTGGTGCGGCCGACGCCACGGCCGGGGTGGTCAGCCGTGCCAGGAGCGCCACAGGGCAGCGTACGCGCCGTCGGCGGCGATCAACTCGTCGTGGCTGCCCTGCTCGGTGATCCGGCCCTGGTCCAGTACCGCCACCCGGTCTGCGTCGTGGGCCGAGTTCAGCCGGTGTGCGACGGCAATGACGGTCCGCCCGGCCAGTACCGCCGCCAACGCCTGCTCGGTCCGGCGGGCGGTGGTCGGGTCCAGGGCCGCGGTCGCCTCGTCCAGGATCAGGATGTCCGGATCGGCGAGCACCAGCCTGGCGAGCGCCACCTGCTGGGCGTACGCGGCCGGCAGGTCGAGCGCGCCGTCGCCGAGCAGGGTGTCCAGGTCGGCGGGCAGGTCGGCGTACCAGTCGGCACCGACGGTGACCAACGCGGAGCGCAACGTCTCGTCGGACGCCTCGGGGGCGGCGAACCGCAGGTTGTCGCGCAGCGTACCGATGAAGACGTGGTGTTCCTGGGTGACCAGGGCGATCCGGCGACGCCGCTGCGCCGGGTCGAGGTCGATGACCGGGCAGCCGCCGAGGAGCACCGCGCCGTCGCGGGGCACCTCGATGCCGGCGACCAGCCGGGCCAGGGTGGACTTGCCTGCCCCGGACGGGCCGACGATCGCCAGCCGCTGCCCGGCGGCCACCGTCAGGTCGATGCCGCACAGCACGTCGACGCCGCCGCCGTAGCCGAAGGTCAGACCGGTCACCCGCACCTCACGGCCGGTCGGCGTCGCACCCCGGCCGCGCGGCTCCGGCGGCACCTGCCCGACGCCGAGCACCCGGGCGTACGACGCCAGCCCGCGCTGGGCCTGTTCGATCCACTGCAGGATGGTGTCCATCGGGTCGACGGCCTGCTGCAGGTAGAGTGCGGCCGCGACCACCGCCCCGAGGGTGACGGCGTCCCGGTGCAGCAGCAGCCCGCCGACCAGCAACGCGGCGCCGACCGGCAACGCGACGCTGGCCTCGGCCACCGGGAAGTACACCGAACGCAGGGCGAGGGTGGCCCGCCGGGCAGCCCACAGGTCGGCGATCCGCGCGCGGCCCGCGCGGATCCGTTCGTCGCCCAGCCGCAGCGCCTCCACGGTACGGGCGCCGTCGGCAGTGGTGGTCAACGTGTCGGTCAACGCGGCCATCGCCGCGCCCTCGGTCAGGTAGGCCGGCCGGGCCCGACGCAGATACCACCGGGTCACCGCCAGGATCGACGGCAGTCCGATCAGGCCGGCCAGGCCCAGCAGCGGATGCAGCCAGAACACCGCGCCGAAGAGCAGGCCCAGCTGTGCGGTGGCGATCACCACCACCGGCACCACATCGCGGACCATCGTGCCGACCGTGGCGACGTCGCTGGAGCTGCGGGTGGCGAGGTCGCCGGTGCCGGCCCGTTCCACCACCGACACCGGTAGCCCGAGGACGCGGTGCACGAAGTCCTCGCGGAGCCGGGCGACCGCCCGTTCACCGAAGCGCAGCCCGACGTACCGGGCGAAGCGGGTGAGCAGCCCTTGCAGCAGGACGAAGCCGACCAGCGCCGCCGCCAGCCGGTCGACCGCGGCCACCGACGCGCCGACGGTGACCACGTCGACGATCCGGCCGAGCAGCCACGGCCCGGCCAGACCGGCCAGGGCCGCGCCGACGTGCAGCACCAGGATGCCGGCGACCACCCAGCGTTGCTGGCCGAGCAGGTCACCGGTCGCCCGCCGGACGGCACCCGGATCGGCCACCGGCAGTCGACCGGCCGACGGCCCGGTGGTGGCCGGCGCGCCCGCTGGCCCGGAGGCGGTCACGGTTGCCCCGCCCCGGGCGACGACCCGCCGGCCGGGCCTGCGACGTCAGCCAGCTCGCCGCCCCGGGCGACCAGCGCCCGGTAGCCCGGGTCGCCGGCCAGCAGGTCGGCGTGGCTACCGGTCCCGACGACCCGACCGCCCCGCAGGTACGTCACCGTGTCGGTGGCCGCGAGCAGCAGCGGGGACGTGGTGATCAGCACCGTGGTCCGGCCGGCCCGCGCGGTGCGCAGACGGTCGGCGACCCGCGCCTCGGTGTGTGCGTCGACCGCCGAGGTCGGCTCGATCAGGATCAGCATCTCCGGCTCCACCAGCAACGCCCGGGCCAGCCGGACCCGCTGCCGCTGACCGCCGGAGAGGGTACGGGCGCGGCTGCCGATCTGCGTCGCCAGGCCGTCCGGCAGCGACGTCACGACGTCGTCGGCGGACGCGACCCGGAGCGCCGCCCGCACCTGTCGGTCACCGGCCGCGCCCGGCTCGCCGGCCCGCGCACCCTGCAGGATCTGCCGCAGCGTGCCGGCGAACAGGTACGCGTCGTGGTCGGCGACCAGGATCCGGGCCCGCACCTCGTCGAGCGCGACCGCGCCCAGCGGCACCGCGCCCCAGGTCACGTCGGACCGGTGGAACCGGCCCAGCCGGTCGGCCAGGGCCTGCCCGTCGCCCGGGTCGTCGGCCGCCACCCCGATGATCCGGCCGGCCGGCACGGTCAACCCGCTGTCGGGGTCGTGCAGGTCGGCCGGCTGCCTTGGGGCGGCCGCGGTGGGCCGCGCCGCCAGGTCCGTCACCGGGTCGGGGGTGAGCCGCAGCAGGGCCACGATCCGGCGGGCCGCGACCCGGCCCCGGATGAACTGGTAGCTGCCCTCCTGCAGGAACCAGACCGGGACGGTCAGCGCGGCCACGTACCCGTAGACGGCGACCAGCTCCCCGATGCTGATCTCGTCGGCGACCGCCATCCGGGCGGAGATCCACACCACGGCGGCGAGGAACAGGCCGGGGACGGTGACGGTGAGCGCCTCGATCCAGCTGTTCACCGCCGCGACCCGGTAGCCGTGCCCACGCAGCCGCTGGGAGTGGTCGACGTAGCGGTCGGCGAACAGGGACCGACCGCCGACCCCGGCCAGCACCCGCAGCCCGGCGACGATGTCACCGGCACGGGCGGTGAGCTGGCCCTGTTCCCGCCGATAGGTCTGCTCGGCCCGGTCCAACCGGCGCAGCAGCGGGCCGAGCAGCGCCGCGACCACCGGCACGCCGATCAGGATGACCGCTGCGAGCACCGGCGAGACCGTCCAGAGCAGGACCGCGACCACCAGGTACGCCAGCACCGCGCCGACGCCCGGCCCGGTCAGGGTGAGCACGTGCGAGGTGTGGGTGATGTCGGTGCCGCCGACGGTGGCCACCTCGCCGGTGGCGAGCCGGCTGGGCAGGACCGCGCCGATGCGCGCCAGCTGCCGCGACAGCACCCCGGCGGACCGGGCGGTGGCGTCCTCGCGGATGTAGGTCATCGTGCGGTGCCGAAACACACCGACCACGGAGATCAGCACCCCGGCGGCCAGGACGGCACCGACCCACCATGCCAGTACGGCCCACCGGCCGGGGCGCAGTCCGTCGTCGATCGCCCGGGCCACCAGGTACGGCCGGCCGGCCAGACCGACCATCCAGACCGTACTGAGTAGGGCACCGCGCAGCACCCGCCACGGTTGGCGACACACCAGCCACCACAGGTAGCGCACCGGCCCCCGGATCTCGGGACTACCCGGATCGGGGTGGGGGATCAACGGCGGCACCCGCCCAGGCTAAAACGTCCCAACTCGCGCCGCCGACGCATTTTCCCCCATCTGCCGGCTGTGTCGTCGGTCACCGGCACCGCTGAGCTGGGCCGCGCCGCGACCGGGCAGCTGGCACCGGTCGGGCAGGATCGCGGCAGTCCGACGATTCGATCATGGGGGTGGGCCGACCATGGGATGGTCCTGGCTGGTGTGGCCGGTCGGGCTGCCGTGCTGATGGCCGCCGGATACTCACGGCGACGCTGCCCCGACGTCGGGCGCCCAGCGCGCCCGGCGCGTCTGCTGGTCGACGGCGAGATCCGCGATCGACGCGGCCACGGTCAGCCGCGACGCAGCGCCCCGGCCGGTCGCCGAGGCGGAGCAGCTGCTCACCCGGGCGCAGAACCTCGCCGCCGCCGTGCTCGGCCAGCAGATCATCGACCTGCACCGCCGGTGCGCGCGGGCGCAACGAGGCGCGGCCGGCGGCAACCAAGACGCGGTCGGTGGCACCGGGGAGCGAGGTGACTTCGTCCGGCGGTACCGTCGACTCACCATGGACTACACCGACCTGCTTGCCGACATCGTCGCCGCCGACCGGGCCGACCGGCCGGACGTCGACCGGCTCACCGAGCGGCTGGAGCAGTTGATCGGACGTGGCCGCGAGCTGGCCGACTCGCTCGCCGTACCGGGGAACTGAGCGGATGCGCGGAGCGCGGCCGGCGGCCGGCGGCGGCCGGTGGGTGGAGATCTCCCCGGAGCGTCTGCGGGGCTGGCTGGACGGCTTCTACGGCCGGCACGACGGCGCCGCCGAGGACAGCCTGACCCTGACCGGGGCCAGCAACGGCGACACGGCGACCCTGCACCCGCCGCCCGGCTTCGACGGGATCAACGACGTCGACGGTCTGCTCACCGCACTGATCCGGCCGCCGCGCATCGGCCTGCTGCTGGCCCGCAAGGGTGCGGTGGCGGCCGGTGTCGTCGACGGCACCGCCGTCGTCGTGTCCAAGGTGGAGCGGCACTATGTGCAGGGACGCACCGCCGCCGGCGGGCAATCACAGCAGCGGTACGCCCGGCGGCGCGACAACCAGGCGACGGCGGCGGCCAACCGGGCCGCCGACGTCGTGGCCCGGGTGCTGCTGCCGTACGGCACCGCCGACGCCGAGGAGCCGATCGGCGCACTGGTCTGCGGCGGCGACCGGTTGATGGTCGACGCGGTCCTCGCCGACCGGCGGCTGGCACCGTTGCTGCCGCTGCGCCACCCGCACCTGCTGGACTGCCCCGAGCCACGGCTCGCCGTACTGCAGGACGCCGCAGTCGCCGCCCGCCGAGTCCGCATCCACCTGGTGCCGTAAGCCGGACGCCGCCCGCTCGTCGCCCACAATGGCCGTTGCGCCGAACGTACCTCGCCGACCGCCACGTCGGGCGGCAACCTGGGACATTTACCAGGGTCTACATCCATTGGTCCCGTCCGGTAACACTTTTCCACCAGGATCGGGTGACGACCCGACTACAGAAGGCGTGCCCGACGATGACTGTGACGAGCCGACCGACCACCGACCCGCCGGTCGGGGAACGCGCCGACCAGACCGGCCGGACCGACTGGCACGGGTTCATCCGGCTGGCCCGGCTGCGCTTCCTGCTCTACAACCTGCTCCCGGTGGGGCTCGCGGTGGCGGTCTCGGTGCACCAGGGCTATCCGCTGCACCTCGGCTGGTACGTCCTGGCGCAACTGTTCGCCTGGACGGTCCACCTGATGACGCACTACTGCAACGAGTACTTCGACCTCGCGGCCGACCGGGCCAACGTCTACTTCACCCCGTGGACCGGCGGCAGCCGGGCACTCGTCGACGGGCTGGTGCCACCGGTGGTGGCGTTGGGCACCGCATTCGTCCTGGCCGCCGTGGCACAGTTGATGATCGTCGCGATGCCGGACTGGCCGACCCGGTTGGCCGCCACCGCCGCCGTCGTGCTGGCCTGGTTCTACACCGCGCCGCCCGGCCGGTTCAACTACCGCGGCCTGGGTGAGGTGACCGTCGCGGCGATCCTCAACGGGCTGTGGCCGATTGTCGCTGTGCTGCTGCAGACCGGCACCGTGCCGGTCCTGCTGCTGGTGGTCCTCGCTCCGACCGCGCTGCTGCAGACCGTACGGATGATGGTGATGAACCTCGGCGACCGCCGCTCCGACAAGCAGGTCGGCAAGCGCACGATCCCGGTCATCATCGGCTACGGCCGGGCGGTACGCGTCATCGTCACCGCCCAACCGGTCGCCTACGCCGCGCTGACCGGCTCCGCCCTCGCCGGCTGGGTACCCTGGCTGGTCTGGGCACCGATGACGGCGACCGCGGCGATCTCCGGCTGGCTGGTGCTGCGGCTGTGCCGGGGCGACATGCGCGACCTCGACCCGCGACGGATGACCCCGGTGGTCTTCTGGGCCTCCAACCACGTCTCGCTGATCGTCGGCGCGGCGATGCTCGGCGTCCTGCTCGACGCGGCCCGCACCGGCGCCGACGGCGGCGCGCTCACCCTGCTCGGCGCGGTCCTCGCCGGATACGTGGGCCTGTTCGCCCACCGGCTGTGGCCTGTCTCTTCTCCCCCCCTTCCGCTGCCGACGATC
>NZ_JBSWXD010000191.1:0-11026 GCF_056160425.1 Micromonospora sp. ABR4_055 | reverse complement strand
CCCCCCCCCCCCCCCCCCCCCCCCCCCCCCCCCCCCCCCCCCCCCCCCCCCCCCCCCCCCCCCCCCCCGGTCGGTGCGTGGCCTCGCAGGTCGAGTCGACGCGTGACTCGGTAGTCCCGGCGAGCCGGACCGCAGTGGGTCAGGCCACCATCGACCCGACCACCGGCTTGGTGAGCAGCGCCGACTGGTTGCGCCGGATGCCGGGGTCGAGTGAACGTTCCACGAAGATCGCGTGCCAGATGCAGAACACCAGCACCGTCCACACCTTGCGGGAGTGGTCGGCCTCCTCACGCTTATGCTCGTCGAGCAGCCGCATCGCGTACGACAGGTCGAGCAGGTCACCGGCGCCCGAGGTGGCGAAGATGTGCCGGGCCCACTCGTACATCTCGCCGCGCAGCCACACCCGGGTCGGGGTCGGGAAGCCGAGCTTGCGGCGGTTCACGATGGCCGGCGGCACCACGGCCTGCAGGGCCTGGCGCATCGCGTACTTGGTGGCGTCGGAGCGGGGCGGCAGCCGTAGCTCCACCGGGATCTTCGCGGCCACGTCGAAGACCTCCTTGTCGAGGAAGGGCACCCGCACCTCCAGCGAATGCGCCATCGAGATCCGGTCCGCCTTGACCAGGATGTCGCCGCGCAGCCAGGTGTACAGGTCGACGTACTGCATCTTGGTGACGTCGTCGAGCTCGGCGCACTCGGCGTAGATCGGCGCGGTCACGTCGGTGTAGCGCACCGACGGGTCGTAGCGGCGCAGCAGGTGCCGCTTCTCCTCCTCGGTGAACATCCGCGCGTTGCCGTAGTAGCGCTCCTCGATCGGGGTGGTGCCGCGTTCCAGGAAGCTCTTACCCTTGACCCCCTGTGGGATCACCTTCGAGACGGCACGCAGCCCTTTCTGCATCGGATCCGGCAGTCCGTGCACCGCGCCCAGCGACAGCGGCTCGCGGTAGATGGTGTAGCCGCCGAAGAACTCGTCCGCGCCTTCGCCGGAGAGCACCACCGTCACGTGTTCGGCGGCCTTCTGCGCCACGAAGTACAGCGGCACCAGCGCCGGGTCGGCCACCGGGTCGTCCAGGTGCCAGACGATGCGCGGCAGCGCCTCCATCATGTCCTGTGGCCCGATCTTCGTCGGGATGGTGGTCACGTTCAGGTGCCGGGCCGAGTCCTGGGCGACCTCGATCTCCGAGTAGCCCGACACGTCGTACCCGACGGTGAAGGTCAGGATGTTCGGGTTGAACTCGCGGGCCAGCGCCACCACCGCGGTCGAGTCGATGCCGCTGGACAGGAACGCTCCGACCGGCACGTCGGCCCGCATGTGCATGCGTACGCTCTCCCGCAGCGTCTCGCGGATCTCGTCGTACAGCCGCTGCGGGTCCGGCGTCGGCGTCGGCCGGAAGATCGGCTGGTACCAGCGGCGGACCTGTACACCACCGGCCGGGTCCGGCGCCGGCCCACCGGTCGTCGGGTCCAGCGCCGGCGGCGACCAGGTCAGGCACTCCCCGGAGCCGATCCGGCTGATTCCGGAGTGCAGGGTGCGCGGCTCGGGCACGTACTGCAGGGTCAGATAGTGCGACAGGTTCGCGGTGTCCACCCCGGCGTCGCCGGCACCCGCGGCGGCGGAGAACGGCAGCAGCGCTTTCTTCTCCGAGGCCAGGTAGATGCCGTCCGGGGTCTGCAGGTAGTGCAGCGGCTTGATGCCGAAGTAGTCCCGGGCGCCGAACGCGCGACGCCGCTGCCGGTCCCAGATCACGAAGGCGAACATGCCGCGCAGCTTGTGCAGCACCTTCTCGCCCCAGTAGTGGTATCCGGCGACGATCACCTCACCATCACCGGCGGTGGCGAACTGCGCGCCGAACTCCCGGACCAGCTGGTCCCGCAGCTCGATGTAGTTGTAGATCTCGCCGTTGAAGGTGAGCAGGTAGCGGCCGTCGGCGTAGGCGAGCGGCTCCTGGCTGGACGCCACGTCGATGATGGCCAGCCGCTTGTGCGCGAACACCGCGTCCGCCCACCGGCCGGTCGGGTCGCCGATCACCTCCACGCCGGTCTCGTCCGGGCCACGGTGGTGCAGGCATTCCAACGCGTGGGCGATCGCGTCGCGGTGTGCGCCGGCGTCGCCGCGGGCGCTGAAAAAGGCCAGGAGTCCGCACATGGCAGACATCTTTTCACGAGCCGGTCACGCGGTACCGTCGAGTACGCCCAACCGTGGGGAGGACGCAGTGACACACGATCAGACCGAGGGCACGGCACCGGACCGGGCCGGAGCCACCGGCACCGAGATGACCGCCGAAGGCACCGAGACGACCGCCGAGGTCGCCGCCGAGCAGCCGCGCACCGAGTCGCACGACCCGGACTTCCCGGAGAAGCTCCTGGAGTTCATGCGCACCGGCTGGCGCGACGACACGCTGCCGCTCGCCCCGCGCGCCGAGGTGCCGAACCACGCCCGCCGCCGTGCCGCCCTCGCCGACGCCTTCCCCGGCGAGACCCTGGTGGTGCCCACCGGCACCGAGAAGACCCGGGCCAACGACACCGACTACCCGTTCCGGCCGGGCAGCGACTTCGTCTACCTGACCGGTGACCACGATCCGGACAGCGTGCTGGTGCTGCACCCGACCGGCGACGGACACGACGCGGTGCTCTACACCCGGCAGCGGTCGTCGCGCGACAACGACGAGTTCTTCCGCAGCCGCGACGGCGAGCTGTGGGTGGGCCGGCGGCGCACCCTGGCGGAGAAGTCCACCGAGCTGGGCCTGCGCACGGCGCCGCTGAGTGAGCTGCCGCAGGCGTTGGCCGGGTGCGCGCCCGCCCGGACCCGGGTGCTGCGCGGCTTCGACCCGCGGGTGGACGCGGCGGTGCTGCCGTACGACAGCGGCGACGACGCCGGGGCCCGCGACCGCGAGCTGGCCTCGGCGATCGCCGAGGCGAAGCTGGTCAAGGACGAGTGGGAGGTCGCCCAGCTGCAGGCGGCGATCGACGCGACGGTCCGCGGCTTCGAGGACGTGGCCCGGGTACTGCCGGCCGACCGACCGGTCGCCGAACGGCTGCTGGAAGGGGTCTTCGCGCTGCGGGCCCGGCACGACGGCAACGACGTCGGCTACGGATCGATCGTCGGCGCGGGCGCGCACGCGACGATCCTGCACTGGGTACGCAACGACGGCGTCACCCGTCCGGGTGACCTGCTGCTGATGGACATGGGCGTGGAGGGGCACCACCTCTACACCGCCGACGTGACCCGGACCCTGCCGGTGTCCGGCCGGTTCACCGCCCTGCAGCGCCAGGTCTACGACATCGTCTACGCCGCGCAGCAGGCCGGAATGGACTACATCAAGCCGGGAGTGAAGTTCAGCGACGTGCACCAGACCTGCATGCGGGTGCTCGCCGAAGGCCTGGCCGAGCTGGGCGTGCTGCCGGTCAGCGTGGACGAGGCGATGGAGAAGGAGTCGACCGTCTACCGCCGGTGGACGCTGCACGGCTTCGGCCACATGCTCGGCATCGACGTGCACGACTGCTCGTACGCCCGTAAGGAACGCTACCGCGACGGCGAGCTCGGCGAGGGGTACGTGCTGACCGTCGAGCCCGGCCTGTACTTCCAGCCGGAGGACGAGCTGGTGCCCGAGGAGCTGCGCGGCGTCGGCATCCGGATCGAGGACGACGTGCTGGTCACCGCCGCCGGCGCGGTGAACCTGTCGGCCGGGCTGCCCCGGCAGGCCGACGAGGTCGAGGCCTGGCTGGCGGCGCAGCGCGACGCCGGCCCCCGGCTGCCCTGACGCACGCCTGCCCTGACGCACGCCCGCCCCGACCATTGTCGGCCCCGATCTGCACCGGATCGGCACCGGTGCCGATCCGGTGGGCCGTCAGGTCGGCCCGACGAAGACCGCCACGGTACGCGGCGGCACGGTGAACGTGCCGGTGGCGGCGTCGAAGCTGGCCTGCCGGCTCACCGGGGCGGCCGAGTCGCGCAGCACCGGGTGCAGTTCGATGGCGGCCCGGCGTAGCTCGGGCAGCCGCTGCCGGGCGGTCTGCGGAGTCGCGTTGAAGATCACCGTCACCGACCCCCACCGCCGGTCCAGGCCGGCGGAGCGCAGCCGCATGGTGATCACGCCGGGGGTCTCGGCCGGCCCGGCCAGCGGGAAGCTGACCCGCTGCTGCACCTCGCGGGCGGTGGACAGGGCGAACACCGGTGACGAAGCACGGATTCGCAGCAGTTCGGCGTACCGGGCGGCGGTCGCCTCGATCGTGGCGCAGTCCGGCACCAGGGCCGGGTCGGCGAGCAGCGGTCCGGCGTACGGCCATTTGTCGGCGTTGTCGGCGGCAGCCCGGCGCCGAATCCGTTGCCGGCAGCGCAGTCCCAGCGGATCTGGTTGAACCAGTCCCCCGAGTTGTACGAGTTGCGGTCCAACGACTTGGACCGCAACCGTTCACTGCCGGCGGTGACGAACCCGGTCCCCTGGGCGAAGACCACCGTCGACAGGGCGAGCAGCTGGGCCCGGGACCGGTCGGCCGCCGACGTGCCCGCCGGCAGCTTGTACGCCAGCGCGTCGTAGAGAATCTCGTTGTCGTGGGCGTCGACGTAGGTCACCGCCTCCCCCGGTGCCGCCGTGTAGCCGGCCGGTGAGCCGTTGTAGTCGACGTCGGCGCCGGTCACCCGATCGCCGCTGGCAGCGGTGAACGAGTACCCGGCCAGGTTGCCGGTCAGCCCGACCTTGATCAGGTCCTGCTGGTGGCGCAACCGGGTCTGCTGCTCGGCGCGGCTGCCGTTGACCGGATCCCCGTTCGGATCGGTGAACAGGCCGGAGGCGAAGCCCTGCACCCGTGGGTTGGCGTCGAACGGGCCACCGCCGCGCACCGCGTCACGCAGCCGGTCGGTGAACGTGCCGACCCCGGTGCCGGCCATGTTGGCCTGGGTGGCCTGGACGAACCGGGCGTCGCCGGCGACCTCGCCTAAGTCCCAGCCCTCGCCGTAGAGCAGGATCGACCGGCCGTCCACCCCGTCCCGGGCCACGGTCAGCCGGTCCAGCGCCCGGCGTACCGCCAGGATGTTCGCCTTCGGGTGGTGGCCCATCAGGTCGAACCGGAAGCCGTCCACCTTGTACGCCCGGGCCCAGGTGACCACCGAGTCGACGACCAGCCGGCCCATCATGGCGTGTTCCGGTGCGGTGTTGGCGCAGCAGGTGGAGGTGGCGACGGTGCCGTCGTCGAGCAGCCGGTGGTATTGACTACGCCAGAAGTCGAAGGTGGCCGTACCGGCAGGCACTGCGTTGTCGCGATGCATGTCCACTTGGTTTTCGTGACGAGGTTCCGGCACCCGGTGTTCGCCGACCGGCACCTGACCCGCATGAAAACAGATCATGCGGGACGTGTGCACGGACTTCGAGGCCGGACTGGTCGAGTTCAACGGCGGCCACAACCATGTCCACCTGCTGGTCGACCACCCACCCGAAGTCGCCGTGGCCCGCCTGGTCAACTCACTCAAGGGCGTCCCGTCGCGCCGCCCCCGGCAGGAAATTCCCGACCTCGCACGCCACTACCACCGGGCCAACAAACTCTCTGGTCGGGCTCGTACCTCGCCGGCTCCGCCTGCGGCGCGCCACCGAGCATCGTGACGCAGTACATCGAGCAGCAGACCCGGCCAGGTTAGAGCACTGCTCGGGCCCTGGCGGCCCTCCCAGCGCGGGCCACCACCCCCGGCCTGAAGGCCGGAGCGCTGGCCCGCATTCCGGTAGCGGCCCCGCCAGGACGATTCACCGCGTACCGACCAGACGCCGGTGCGGTCGTCGCGGCGCATCGCCACGGTCTGCGGCTCGGCGGTCGGCGTGTCGAACAGCTCCAACGCGACGGTCCGGGCGGTCGGTGCCCAGACCGACAGGGTCGGTCGCCGGCCGGCGAAGGTGACGCCGAGCGGGGCTTTCGTCGCGGCGGCGTACAGGTCGTCGAGCACGCCCGGCGTCTGCACGCCGGTGACCGCCAACAGGTTGCCCTCGTGGTCGCGTTCGGTGACGACGACCTGGCCGCGCAGCGCGGCGGCGAGCGTCGCCCGGTCCCGGGCATCGACGGTGAAGGCGCGGTGTGCCCACAGGTGCGGCAACGCCGCACGCTGGGTCTCGGTGAGCCCGTTGCGCCGCGCGGTCAGCGGGATCGACCGGTGGTCGCCGACGAGGTCGTCACCGTCGACCCGCAGCCCGCCGGCGGGTGCCCAGACCAGGTCGTAGCGTCTGCCGTCGGTCGGCCCGGTAGCCCAGGCCACGGTGGACCGGTCGATCCAGTGGGCCCGCTGGACGGTCAGGTCGAGGTCGCGGCGGGCACCGCCGGGTGCCGGTGGCAGCAGCCGCTGCGGGTCACCGGCGAGCAGCCACACCTCGCGGCCGACGGCGTCGAAGTCGAGCCGCTGGTCGGTCGGCAGATCCTTGTCGTCTCCCCGGTGGACGATGTAACTCAGCCCGGTCGCGTCGTCGGTCAGCGGCACCCGGAAGGTGACGCCGTAGTCGTCCCGGTCGGCGGGCGGCAGCGGATCGGCCCAGTCGGTGGGGGTGGCGGCGCCGTCCCAGACGTGCAGCCCCCAGCCGGTGTAGTCGCCGTCGGCGCATCGGCCACCGGCGCCGGGACGGCGGCCAAGGTGACAGCGAGGACGGCGGCGAGAGCATACGGCGCCAAGCGAAACGCACGGGTGCGGACGGGTGCGGCTTCCATCGACAGCCTTCCGTTGACGATGAGCGCACGCCAACCCTTGCTGCAAGATTCTGCAATAACTTGCAGGCGTGGTCAGTCCAGGTCGCAGGGCGCGCCGTTGGCCAGGCACCGCTGCGGGGTGGTGCCGTGACCGTGGCGTTCGAAGTGGAACCGCAGCGGTACCGACGAACGGGCCCCGACCGGCACCGAACCGGTGAAGACGTACTCCCGGCCGGACCGGCGCATGGTCGCCTGGGGCGCACCTTCGACCCACGCGGTGTGCATCCGGCTGACGTTGTCCGGGAAACTGATGGTCACGGTCCAGGCACGGTCGTACCGCGAGGTGTTCATTACCAGCACCTCGGCAATGAACCCGTCGCCGAACTGCTGGAGCACCCGGTAGCGGCCGATCACGTCGGGAGCGGCCGCCGGCGCCGAGGCGCTGGGCGCGGCGGGCGTGGTGACACGCGGTGGATCGTAGGACGGAGTGGACGGCAACGACGGCAAGGTGGCCGAGGTGGACGGCAGCAGCGAGGAGGAGGCCGGCCAGGAGGGAACCGGAGAGGACGAGGGAGCTGGCCGCAGGACCGCCTCGCCGGACGGCGGTGGGGCTGTGGCGACCAGCTGGCCGCCGGTGTTCACCGCCGGTGGGCTCACCGCGACCCGCGGCTCGGGCTCCGGCCGCACGGTCGGCTGTGACTCACCGATGGCCCGGGTCTGCACGGGTACACAGCCGGCGGCCACCAGAAGGATGACCACCATGACAGCGACTCCACTCAGGACGACCACCCACGGCGCCAGGGCGATCACGGTGGAGGGGGTCCAGGCGGTGCGCGCGGAGTGTCTGCCGTCCACGATGGCCCCCTTTATGCGCCGACGTCCCGCGGAAGAGTAGCGATTTCGACCCGCAACGCAAAAGGCCCAGTTACTGACTAGTTAGTGGAGTGGGGTAACAGTACAGATACGCACCGCGTCGCGACGAAGCCGCAACAGGTAGTGGAATCGCTGACCGGGCACCGACCGCCCGTCGGCGTCGAGGTACTCCCACTCCACCTCGACCGCCACCAACGCAATGCTCACCTGCCGAACCTGGTGGAAGCGGGCGTGCGACGCGACGATCCGCCGCTGGGCGTAATCGGGCGCGGCGCCGACGAAGGACAGCGCCACCGCCGCCGGCGAGGAGAACGCGAAGCTGTAGGCATCGGCGACGACCATCGCCGGCGACGCGAAGCAGTCCGCGATACCGGGCACATCGCCGGCGGTGATCGCCGCGCCGTACCGGTCAAAGAAGCCGGCGAGGGTGTCGAGGTCGGTCGAGGTGTCCACGAGACCGCGGTGCCCGGTGCGACCGCTCGACAAACCCGTCCCGGAAGCCGACACCGGGTTGCGACAATAGCAAGACGGACGTACGGTTTTGTTGCGAGCCGCGCTCCGGGTAAGTGTTACCTCACCCCGACGCCGCGGTAATCCGTACGAAAGACTGCCAGGACGACCAGGGACACAGCGGTAAGGAGTCCGACGTGGCGAGCCTCGACACCTTCGGTGCGAAGAGCCAGCTGCGCGTCGCCGACGCGAGCTACGAGATTTTCAAGATCAACACAGTGGCGGGTCACGAACACCTGCCGTACAGCCTGAAGATCCTGCTGGAGAACCTGCTCCGCACCGAGGACGGGGCCAACGTCACCGCCGGGCAGATCCGGGCACTCGGCTCCTGGGACCCGACCGCCGAGCCGAGCGTCGAGATCCAGTTCACCCCGGCCCGGGTCCTCATGCAGGACTTCACCGGCGTGCCGTGCGTGGTCGACCTGGCCACCATGCGGGAGGCCGTCCGCGAGCTCGGCGGCGACCCGACCAAGGTCAACCCGCTCGCGCCGGCCGAACTGGTCATCGACCACTCGGTCATCGCCGACCTGTTCGGCCGCGAGGACGCCTTCGCCCGCAACGTCGAGCTGGAGTACGGCCGCAACAAGGAGCGCTACCAGTTCCTGCGCTGGGGGCAGACCGCGTTCAACGAGTTCAAGGTCGTCCCGCCCGGCACCGGCATCGTGCACCAGGTCAACATCGAGTATCTGGCGCGGACGATCATGGAACGCAACGGGCAGGCCTACCCGGACACCGTCGTCGGCACCGACTCGCACACCACGATGGTCAACGGGCTGGGCGTCGTGGGCTGGGGCGTCGGCGGCATCGAGGCCGAAGCCGCCATGCTCGGCCAGCCGGTCAGCATGCTGATCCCCCGGGTCGTCGGGTTCAAGCTGTCCGGCGAGGCACCCGCCGGCACCACCGCCACCGACCTGGTGCTCACCATCACCGAGATGCTGCGCCAGCACGGCGTTGTCGGCAAGTTCGTCGAGTTCTACGGACCCGGTGTCGGCGCCGTGCCGCTGGCCAACCGGGCCACCATCGGCAACATGTCGCCCGAGTACGGCTCCACCGTCGCGATCTTCCCGATCGACGCGGAGACCATCAACTACCTGCGGCTCACCGGCCGCGACGACGCGCAGGTAGCGCTGGTCGAGGCGTACGCCAAGGAACAGGGCCTGTGGCACGACCCGGCCGCCGAACCGTACTACTCGGAGCGGCTCGAGCTCGACCTGTCGACCATCGAGCCGTCGCTGGCCGGACCGAAACGCCCGCAGGACCGGGTGCCGCTGGGCAGCGCCAAGACCATGTTCCGCTCGGCGCTGACCGACTACGTCGCCGACGACCACACCCCGTCCGTGGCCGGCCCCGCCGACGAGGCCAGCGTCGAATCCTTCCCGGCCAGCGACCCGCCGGCCGCCGACGGCGCCGACGACCCGGCCGACAAACCGCACGAGCTGATCAGTGCCTCGGTCGGCGCCGGCGGACGGGCCAGCAAGCCGGTGCAGGTGACCGGTGCCGACGGCGCCCGGTTCGAGCTGGACCACGGGGCCGTGGTGATCGCGGCGATCACCTCCTGCACCAACACCTCCAACCCGCAGGTGATGCTCGGTGCCGCGCTACTGGCCCGCAACGCCGTCGACCGGGGGCTGGCCCGCAAGCCGTGGGTGAAGACCACCCTGGCACCGGGTTCCAAGGTCGTCATGGACTACTACGAGCGGGCCGGCCTCACCCCGTACCTGGAGAAGCTCGGCTTCCACCTGGTCGGCTACGGCTGCACCACCTGCATCGGCAACTCCGGCCCGCTGCCCGAGGAGATCTCCGCCGCGGTCAACGAACACGACCTGACCGTGGTGTCGGTGTTGTCCGGCAACCGCAACTTTGAGGGCCGGATCAACCCGGACGTCAAGATGAACTACCTGGCCTCGCCACCGCTGGTCGTCGCCTACTCCCTCGCCGGCACGATGGACATCGACCTGGCCAACGAGCCGCTCGGCACCGGATCCGACGGCCAGCCGGTGTTCCTGCGCGACATCTGGCCCAGCAACGCCGAGATCGAGCAGGTGCGGGCCAGCGCCATCGGCGCCGCCGGGTTCGGCGCCGCGTACGCCGACGTGTTCGCCGGCGACGAGCAGTGGCAGTCGCTGCCCACCCCCACCGGCGACACCTTCACCTGGGCCGACGAGTCGACCTACGTGCGCAAGCCCCCGTACTTCGAGGGCATGGCACCGACACCTCGGCCGGTGACCGACATCGCCGGTGCCCGGGTGCTGGCCAGGCTCGGCGACTCGGTGACCACCGACCACATCTCGCCGGCCGGTGCGATCAAGCCCGACTCCCCCGCCGGGCGCTACCTCAGCGAGCACGGTGTCCCCCGGCACGAGTTCAACTCGTACGGGTCCCGGCGCGGCAACCACGAGGTGATGATCCGGGGCACCTTCGCCAACATCCGGCTGCGCAACCAGCTGGTGCCGGGCGTCGAGGGCGGGTTCACCGTCAACCACCTGACCGGTGAGCAGACCAGCATCTACGACGCGTCGGTGGCGTACGCGCAGGCCGGCGTGCCGCTGGTGGTGCTGGCCGGCAAGGAGTACGGCTCCGGTTCGTCACGGGACTGGGCGGCCAAGGGCACCATGCTGCTCGGCGTACGGGCCGTCATCGCCGAGTCGTACGAGCGGATCCACCGCTCCAACCTGATCGGCATGGGGGTGCTGCCGCTGCAGTACCCGGCCGGGCAGGACGCCGCCTCCCTCGGGCTCACCGGCACCGAGACGATCGACATCGTCGGGGTGACCACGCTCAACGACGGCACCACTCCGCGTACGGTGACCGTGCGCACCGACACGGGTGTCGAGTTCGAGGCCGTGGTCCGGATCGACACCCCGGGCGAGGCCGACTACTACCGGCACGGCGGCATCCTGCAGTTCGTGCTGCGCAAGATGCTGGCCAGCTGATCCGGTCACGGATGAACGGCGGCGGTGGGTGGTGACCCGGTCCGGTCACCACC
>NZ_JBSWXD010000190.1:0-11328 GCF_056160425.1 Micromonospora sp. ABR4_055 | reverse complement strand
TTGGTGGTGGTCGTTTGGGCGGTTGTGCCCCGGCCGCAGCCGGTGGGAGCCTTCAGCGTGGGTCGCAACCAGGCGGCGGGCACCGTCGGACCCACCGATCGGGCCGATCAGTACGTCGACTGCAACTGCCCGCGGAGCTTGGTCAGTGCCCTGGCGAGCAACCGCGACACGTGCATCTGGGACACGCCGATCTGATCGGCGATCTGCGACTGGGTCAGGTTGCCGTAGAAGCGCAGGGTGAGGATGCGCTGCTCGCGTTCGTCGAGGGTGGCCAGCGCTGGGCCGAGCGCGACCCGCAGCTCCGCCAGCTCGTACTCGCGGTCCTCGGCACCGAGCATGTCGGCCAACTCGGTGGCGCGCTCGCCGTCGCCGGTCGGTGTGGACAGCGACACCGCGTTGTACGCGCGGGCACCTTCCAGGCCTTCGAGCACCTCCTCCTCGGTGATCCGCAGGTGTGCGGCGATGTCGGCGACCGTCGGTGACCGGCCCAGCGTCTGCAGCAGGGTGCTGTTCGCCTCCGAGATGCTCAGCCGTAGCTCCTGCAGCCGGCGGGGCACCCGGATGTCCCAGGTCCGGTCCCGGAAGTGCCGCTTCAGTTCACCGATGATCGTCGGGATCGCGTAGCCGGCGAAGTCGACGCCGCGCGCGGGGTCGAACTTGTCGATGGCCTTGATCAGGCCGACGGCTGCGGTCTGAGCGAGGTCGTCGGTTGGCTCACCCCGGCCGCTGTAGCGCTGGGCGAGGTGCTGAGCCAGCGGAAGCCATGCCTCGATGGCTCGGTCGCGCAGTGCCTCCCGGGACGGGTGACCGGGCGGCAGCGCCGCCATCGCGGCCAGCAGATCGGCTGCGCTGTCCTCCGGTGCGGTCACCCGCCGGTCCAGTGTGGCCGGCGCTGTGATCGTCCGGTCCGGTGTCATCGTCCGGTCCACTGTATTCGGCTCGGCAAGTGTCGTCGGCTCGGTCACCGTGCGGTGTCCGGTCAGTGTCGCGGTCATGGTGGTCCTCCCTGCACCTCGTCCGCGGATATGGAAAGTGGTGCGTTCTGCTGTGTCCGCTAGGGTCTTTCGGCCTCCAACACTAACCCGGTCGGTCAATCAAAAGCTAGCCGAAAGTACGATGTATTTATCGCCCATGACAGATCAAGTCGGACATTTCGCTGTGCACTCGCACCGCTTCCGGGCCCCGGTTACCCCGTTCAGGGTCAATGAAGCGCCACCAGCGCCTCGTGCTCGTCGACCGGTAGGTCGCCTGGGGCGACCGCGAGGACGGACATCCCGGTCAGCTCCGACACGCCGTCGAGGGCGGTCGCGAAGGCGACATCCGCCGCGTCCCGGCCGGTCGCGATCCGCACCATGCTGGGCCGGGGTGCCAGCCGGGTCGCGTCCCACACGTACCACCGGTCACCGACGGCGGCCTCGGCGACCAGATGGAAATCCATCGGAGCCAGGCCGGGTGCGTAGACCGCGACCACTCGCGCCGGGATGTCGACGGCCCGGCAGAGCGCCACCGTCAGGTGTGCGTAGTCGCGGCAGACGCCGACCCCGCTCAGCAACGTCTCGGCGGCGTCGGTGCCGGGCCCGCTCGCCCCGGCCGTGTACGAGGTCCGGCTGTGGACGTAGTCACAGATCGCCCGGAGGGAGTCGACGGAGTCGGGGTAGCCGGCGAACCGGGCGGCCGCGAATCCCGTCATCCGGTCCGACGGACAGTAGCGGCTCGGCCGGGTGTAGATGACGCGATCCAGTTGACTGACCGCTGACCCGGCCGCTGCCGGGGCCTGGTCCGACGCCGGAGGCGGCAGAGTGGTCACGCGGTACGAGACCGTGAGATCTCCGACCGGTGCACTTACCAGATGCTGACGGCCGCCGGCGGCCCAGCTCCCGTCGATCTCCGTCACGGCAACGTCGTCGCCGTCCGCGGTGCTCGCCACCAACCGGGCCGGCGGGGCCGGCCGGTACGCAGTGACCTGCAGTACCAGTGTGGCCGGCGCTTCGATGTGGTAGCTGAGCCGGCAGCCAATCTCTCCTGTAGCCGGAGTCGTCCGATGGTCACCTATCGCCCATTGGTACCCGTCGGACGCAATCGTCGCACCGGCTGCCGGGAGCGACCCCGTCACGTCCGGTGGATGGTTGAACCCTTGATCAGAGCGTACGCTGCAACCGGTGGATGTCTGGTCGGAGTCGATGACGCGGCCGCCAGCGCAACGCGCACATCGCCCGGAAAACCAGCGCAAAGCGCATATCGTCCGGAAATGAGGACTCCGATGCCAGCCATCACCGTCGACGACGTACTCGTACTGCCGCGCCTGCCGGCCCACGATCCGGCCGCCGGCACGATCCGGCCGGTCCACCGGGTCACCACCGCCCCCAGCGGCTTCGAGGGCGAGGGTTTCCCCGTCCGCCGGGCGTTCGCCGGCGTGCCGGTCGGCGAGCTCGACCCGTTCCTGCACCTGGACCAGATGGGCGAGGTGGAGTACGCGCCGGGTGAGCCGAAGGGCACCGCCTGGCACCCGCACCGCGGCTTCGAGACTGTCACGTACATCATCGACGGGATCTTCGACCATCAGGACTCGCACGGTGGTGGGGGCACGATCACCGACGGGGACACCCAGTGGATGACCGCCGGTTCCGGACTGTTGCACATCGAGGCACCACCGGAACACCTGGTCGCCAGCGGCGGGCTCTTCCACGGTCTCCAGCTGTGGGTCAACCTGCCCCGGTCGAAGAAGTTTGCTTCGCCCCGGTACCAGGACATTCGGGGCGACCAGGTCGCCCTGCTCAGCACCCCGGACGGAGGAGCGCTGATCCGGGTGATCTCCGGCTCGGTCGCCGGGAACGACGGTCCCGGCTCCACCCACACCCCGATCACCATCAGCCATCTGACGGTGCAGCCGGGGGCGCAGGTGGACCTGCCCTGGCGGGCCGACTTCAACGCGTTGGTGTACGTCCTGGGTGGTCGGGGATCCGTCGGCCCCGATCTGCGGCCCGTGCACACCGGTCAACTGGCTGTCCACGGGCCCGGCGACACGCTGCGGATCGCCGCCGACGTCCGACAGGACAGCCGCGTACCGCAGCTCGACGTGTACGTCATGGGCGGTCGGCCGATCCGGGAACCTGTCGCGCGGTACGGACCGTTCGTGATGAACACCCGGGCGGAGCTGCTCGCCGCGTTCGAGGACTACCAGGCAGGTCGACTGGGGGTGGTGCCGGCGGTCGACGTCCCGCACGGCACCGGTCAGCAGCTGCCACGTTGAGTTCACCGACGTGCTGACAGCCGGACTGGGCGGTCAGGACACCAGGAACACCCCGAGTACGCCCAGCACCACCATCACCAGGACCGCGAGGAGCAGTCCCTGTTCACTCTGGACGGTCCGGTTCGAGTAGGTCTGCTGGGGATCCGGGGTTACGATCTCGGTGCTCATCGTGCCTCCTCAGCGTGCTGCCCTGGCATCTCGACAATGACGGTAGGCGCCAGGCCGCGTCCGTGAATCCCGGAGCTGTGCCATCTGTGGGTGTCGCCGCAGCAACCGGGTACCCGGCCGGCCCCGCCCAAACACCCTCCTGGGAATAGCAAAGTGACGGGTGCCGGAGGCACGGGCAGGTGGTGGGGTGCCGGAGGTGCCGGCAGGTGGTGGGGTGCCGGAGCGGCGCGGGACAACACCCGGGGTGCCGTCCCGCCCCGCCACTCGTGATTGCCGGCTGGGGCCGGCCCTCGTCAACGGGATGTGCGTCCGGCCTGCTGGGTCGACTCCCGTAGCACCTGGTGGGCCCGGTCGGCGTATTCGGCGTCGACCGTCACGCCGTACTGGCTGGCCTGTAGCAGGCTGCGGGAGGAGAAGTCCCGCCGGCCTCCGGTCATCGCGTGCGCCACCGCACCGAACACGGCACCCCAGACCGCACCGATCACCACGGCGGTGACGATGATGCCCAGCCAGTTCACCACCGCGAAGATGCCGATCAGCAGGCCGATGAACAGTCCGAACCAGGCGCCGGTGCCCGCGCCGGCCAACGCTGCCCGGCCGGTGGTGAGTCGGCCGGTGACCTCTTCCACCAGCCGCAGGTTGGTGCCGACGATGGCGGTGCGTTCCACCGGGAACCGGTTGTCCGACAGCCGGTCGACGGCGCGCTGCGCGGAGGCGTAGTCCGGATGGCTGGCGACGGTCACACTGGTCCGTGCGGGACCGCCGTTCTGTGGCGCGGCACCGGGTGCGGTGGCTGGTCCGGCTGGTCCGGCCGGCAGGTTGCTGGCCGGGAAGTTGGCGGTGTCGCCGAACATGCCCGGCGACGGATTATCCGTACGGGTCGTGGATCTGGTCATGTTTGGCCTCCTCTCCTCGGCAGGAGTGCCCGGTGAGCCGCCCGGGTAACCCGGTCCCCGCACGGACTTCGGCCCCTCCCGATGCCGGGAGGGGCCGAAGTGTACCTGGGGATCCTGACTTGGGCGTCAGCTCGCGCAGGCCGCGCCGTTGAGGGTGATGTTGCTCAGCGGCGGCAGGGTGCTGCCGGAGAAGGTCCCCTGGAAGCCGATGCTGACGGTGGCACCGGAGGCCAGTGAGCCGTTCCAGGCAGCGTTGCGGACCGTGATCTGGCTGCCGGACTGGGACCAGTCGCCGTTCCAGCCGTTGCTCAGGCTGACGTTGGATCCTGCGGTGAAGGCGAGGGTCCAACTGCTGACCGAGCCACCGGTGTTGGTGATCCGGACATCCCGGGTGAAGCCGCCAGGCCACTGGTTCGTGGTGTAGCTGACGCTGCAGGCGCCGGCCGGCGGGTTCGTGGTGGGCGGCGGAGCGGTGGTGGGCGGGGGTGCCGTGGTGGGCGGGGGTGCCGTGGTGGGCGGCGGAGCCGTGGTGGGCGGTGCGGTCGTCGGCGGTGCGGTGGTCGGCACAGGGCCGGCCGCAATCGCCAGGTCGTACGCCCGTTGCGGTACGAACTGGCCCGCGTTTGCGATGCAGCCGTCAGCTTCGCCGGGCAGTTTCACCCAGAGGTATGCCTCGATCTTGCTGTCGCCGGTGTTGGTGGTGCTCGCCGTGCCGATGGCCCGACCTTCCGGGTCGCACCACTCGGAGCCGAGCGGGCCGTTGCCGTTACGGCTGGTGTCGATGACCGCGGTGAGGTGGTTGGCACCGGTGGCGCTGATGACCGCCTTGACGTAGTTGACTGCCTCGCTGGTGCTGCGGTAATTGGACACGTTGCTGGAGATGCCGTCCGCGCTGTTCGCCACGTCCGCACCGACCAGCAGGCCCGCCATCGTCGACGGGGCGTGCCAGGCCGAGTGTCCGGCGTCGAAGAACACCTTGGCCTGGGACGATCCCGCCTTGAGCGCCCTGCCGGCGTAGGCCATCGAGGCGCGTACCTCGGCCTGCTCCGACTGGCTCATGCAGGTGCCCATGAGGGCGAGCACGTCGGGCTCGAGCACGATGTATGCGGGCCGGTTGCCGAGCCCGGCCGCGACCTGGTCGACCCACTGCCGGTAGGCGCTGTGGTTGGGCGCGCCACCGCTGCTGTGGTTGCTGCAGTCGCGGTTGGGGATGTTGTAGACCACCATGATCGGGATCTTGCCGGCCGCGGCGGCGGCACCCACGAAGGCGTCGACCTGGCCGCGTACCTCGCTTGGGTTGTACTGGGTTAACCAGCGGCCCTGGGGCACCGAGGCGATCCGGTCGCGGATGACATTCGCCCGGTAGTCACCGGGGTTCGCCGCCACCCAGCGAGCGGCCGAGGTGTCCGGGTCGACGTAGAAGGCGGAGTCGGCGGCCTGGGCTGCCGTGGGCTGCAGCAGCCCGACACCGACCGCGGTGGCCGCTGTGAACGCCATGACGGCGGCGGCGCCAACTGCGGTGAGCGCAGATCTTCTGCGCATGCGTGCTCCCTCCGGATAGGGACGATATATTGAGAGCGTTCAGTGGAAGCGCTCCCATGGATATCGACCACCGTACGGGGATGTTGCTGATATGTGAAGAGCTTGTGACGCCAACTGCCCCAAAGGCGGTATAAAGTGAAATATCAGACGCGGCCGGCAGTCGGGTCAGTCGAGCGGCGTGCGGAACTCCGGACGCACGGCGATGATCCCGAACGCGGCACCGAACGGGTCGGTCAACTGTGCGTAGGTACCCGGACCAGCCTGGTACGGACCAAAGGAGACCGTTCCGCCGAGCGCCTGGCAGCGCTGCACCGCCGCCTCGCAGTCGTCGACCTCGAAGGTCGTCCGCCAGTGCGCCGGAACCTGCGGCGGGTACATCTCGCCCATCTCGATCAGCCCGGCCACCTCACTGGTCTCCCGCAACCACTCCTGGTATCCGGACCCTTCGCTGTAGATGCTGGGTCGCGTGGTCCACCCGAAAACCGAGCCGTAGAAGGCCCCGGCACCGGCCACGTCCCGGGTGGCGAGTTCGTTCCAGCAGGTAGCGCCGGGCTCGCCGGTCACCTGCGCGCCCGGGAAGGCCCTCCGCTGCCAGAGCCCGAACACGGCACCCTGCGGATCGGCGATCAGGGCGAAGTGGCCCCGCTCGGCAACCGGGGCGGGCGGTGAGAGTGTCGATCCGGCGGCCCGGGCCACGCTTTCGACTGTCGCGGCCAGATCGTCCGAGGCGAGGTAGGTCAGCCAGGCCGCCGGCTGGCCTGCGGCGAGGGGCGGGGCGAGCCCAGCGACGGCCATGTCTCGCAGGTGGAACTCGACACCGGTGCTGTTCGGCTCGTCAACCGGCTTCCACCCGAACAGTCCGTGGTAGAAGTCGCTCGAACCCGCGGTGTCGCTGGTGCGTAGTTCGGACCAGCAGGGGGTTCCCGTGGCGTAGCCTCTGATTCGCACCGCTTTGTACCTCTTCGCGTCGTTTATCCGATTGGCGTAGTCAGTTACCCTACGCCACGGAGACGCCCGCTGCGACTCGGCTGAATGGCCCAATTGATGTCACTTTGGGTAAACATCGGAGTTACGAGTCGATCGGCAACATGATCTCGAACCACACGGTTGAACCGCGTACCGAGGGGTCCGTGCCCCAGGTGTCGCTCAACTGCTCGATCAGACCCAGACCCCGGCCGCGGCTACTCAATGTGTCGATGTGCGCCCGACTGACCGTGCCCCGGGTGCCACTGTCAGCTACCGAGACGAGTAGCCGCTCCTGGCTGAGATCGATCTCGACCCGTGCCTCGGTGCCGGCGTGCAGCAGGGCGTTCGTGGTCAACTCGCTGGCACAGAGCACCGCCGGCCCGATCACCGACTCGGGAACCTGCCACCCGGCCAGTTGGCCGGCCAACCAGTGCCGTACTCGGCTCGGTGCGATCGGCTCGGCAGGAACCAGCAACCCCGCCGACCGGCTCGGCGCGGCCGCATGCTCCACCGCGAGTACCGCCACGTCGTCGTCGGTGGTACCGGGCACCGCCGCACTGGCCACCGCGCAGAGATTGCGCGGATCGCTGGTGCTGGTCTCGGCGACGGCTGCGGCCAGAGCGGACATCCCGTCGCCGAGATCCTGACCGCGTCGTTCCACCACGCCGTCACTGAACATCAGCAGCGTGTCGCCGGGGCGCAGCTCGACCCGGGTCGGTCGCCGTGGCCCGGCCAGACCGAGTGGCGGCCCGGGCGGCACCGGGACGAACTCGGCGCTCGCGGTGGTCGACGACCAGCGTCGTATCAGCGGAGCGGGATGACCAGCGCTGGACACGGTCAACCCGCCGGTCGCCGGATCGAGCACCCCGTACAGCACGGTCACGAACAGTTCCTCGTTGCGGCTCTCCGCGCCAAGGCTGTGCACCAGCCGGTCCAGCCCGTTCAGCACCGCCGTCGGCTCCGGTTCGGCCAGCGCGAGCCCGCGCAGCGCGGCCCGGACCTGGCCCATCAGCGCCGCTGCCCGCACATCGTGCCCGACGACATCGCCGAGCACCACGGCCAGCCCGCCATCGGGAAGCCGGAACGCGTCGTAGAAGTCGCCGCCGGCCGAATTGCCGTCCACCCCCGGGTCGTAGCGTGCGGCCAACCGCAGCAGCGGCAGGTCCGGCAACTGCTCCGGCAGCATGCTGCGCTGCAGCAGTTGAGCCGTACCATGCTGGGTCTCGAACCGCCGGGCTCGCTCGGCCGCCTGGGTGACCAGTTCGGCGACGGCCGAAAGCAGTGCCCGTTCGGCCGGCGCCCACGAATGTGGATCTCGGTACCCGAAGGTGATTCCACCGCGTAGTGATCCGGCTCGCAGCGGCAGGGCGGCGAGCGCCGTCACCAGCTCGTCGTGCCGGTCCGTGGCGTACCGGGCGAGCGGCCGGCCCTCCCCGGTGAACCGGGGGACACCGGTGCCGGCGACGGTGGCCAACGGGGTGGCCGCGTCCCGGGGGATGCGGCGCCACACCGGAGGCAACCGCTCGTCGGCTTCGTCGAGCAGCTCACCGCGGACCCGGCGGACCACCCGCCACCCGCCACCGTCGTCGATGCCGAGCGCCACCTGATCGACGTCGAGCGAGGCCAGGCCGTACCGCAGCGCGACCCGGGCGACGTCGTCGAGGGTGAGTGTGCCGGCCAATGCCGAGGTCAGCTCGCTGAGGCTCTGCAACCGGTGGGTGATGGTGCCGGTCTCGGTCGCGACTGAGAGCATCCCGACGATCCGCCCGTCGCTGTCCCGGACCGCCGAGTAGCCACGAGTGAATGCCGTACCGCCGAACGGGCCCGACTCGCCGGTGCCAAACGGTGCCACGGCCTCCGACTCGAGGAACGGTTCGCCGGTGCGGTAGACCCGTGCCACCACGTCGCCGACGCCCGGCCGGTGCCACGCGTCGGCGAACACCGCGGCGGCGGGCTGGGCGAACGCCTCCGGGTGCTTGGCACCGAGCAGCTCCGCGTAGGCGTCGTTGTAGATCATCAGGAAGTCGTCGCCGTAGACCAGAGCCATTGGCACCGGTGAAGCGAGCACCAACTCGACCGCTGCCCGTACCGCAGGATCCCAACCATCCGACCGACCGAGCGGCGTGCTCGCCCAGTCATGCCGGTCGACTTGCCCGGCTGGTACGGCGTTGTCCGGTGCGGCGTTGTCCGGGTTGGTGCCGGCCGGGGTGGCGGAACGCGCAGCCGGAACCCCCGACGGGGTGTCCCGGGTCTGCCCGGCGGTGCCTGCCATGGGTGGCAGCCTATCCGGGGCCGCCGTCGGCGGGTGGCGTGGACCGGCGCAAGGTGGGTATGCGGGCCGGCGGTAGGCGATGCAGCGCGTCCGTACGACAACGAGGCGACGCATCGGTAGATGAGCCGGAGAGGGGGGACCGGATGTCCTCGACGTACGCGTCGGCGCAGGTCGACATCGGCAACGCGCTGACTGACATGTGGCGGTCCGTGATACTTTTCGTGCCCCGGGCCATCGCGTTCATCGCGATTCTGGTGGTCGGATGGTTGATCGCGCGGGCAGTGCTGAAGGGCGTCGACAAGGCGCTCGAACGGGTCGGGTTCGACCGGGCGGTGGAGCGCGGCGGCATCGGCAAGGCCTTGGAACGGACCCGGTACGACGCCAGCGACATCCTGGCCCGGTTGGCGTACTACGCGGTGCTGCTGTTCACCCTGCAGTTCGCGTTCGGAGTCTGGGGGCCGAACCCGATCAGCGACCTGATCAGCGCGGTTGTGGCGTGGCTGCCGCGGGCGTTCGTCGCGATCGTCATCGTAGTCGTCGCCGCTGCCATCGCGACCGCGGTACGTGACCTGGTGTCGGGTGCGCTCGGCGGGCTCTCCTACGGCCGGCTGCTGGCTACCGCCGCGTCGGTGTTCATCGTCGCGCTCGGCGTCATCGCCGCGTTGAACCAGGTCGGCATCGCCACCACGGTCACTACCCCGGTGCTGATCGCGGTACTCGCCACCATCGCCGGTGTGCTGATCGTCGGCGTCGGCGGTGGCCTGGTCCGACCCATGCAGCAACGGTGGGAGGGCTGGCTGACCCGGATGGCGGAGGAGTCACAGGCGATGCGGGACAGCGCGCAGGCGTACCAGGCCGGCCGGGACGACGCCGGTGGCCGGATGAACGAACCGACGCAGGTGATTCCGCAGACCCAGCAGGCGCCGGCGATGTCCGGTGGCCGGGAGGCGGCCAGCGGTCGGGGCATGGCCGGCCCGGGCGCCAACCGGCCCGGTGGTATGACCGGACCGGGCGGAACGTCCCGCGGTTGATCCGTCCGGTCGGGCCGGTGAGCCGGTACGGGCCGGGGTCAGCGCGGGGCCGCGCCGCTGATCCCGGCCAGCTGGCAGACGGCGACCAGCCGCAACGTCACCCAGTCGACCGTCGTCCACTGGGTGGTCGGCCCGACCACCGGGGGGCGCCAGCCGGCCTCGGTGGCCGCGTCGCGCACGCCATCGGCGTACCGGGCCAGCGTCACCGGGCTGAGCGGACGCAGATCCGCGAACAGCCGGTCCCGGATCGCGGCGGCGTGCTGATCCAGCTCGGCCAGCAGGCCGGGCAGGACTGCGGCGGCGGCCAGGCCGGCGGCGCCGAGCGAGGTGTGCAGATCGGCCAACGAGGTCTGCGCCGCCCTTCGGGCGGCCGGGACGGCCAGCATGCCGTGCGGGGCGGCGGGGAACGGACTCATGTGCGGTGCCCGCCCGGCTACTCGACGCGTCGGATGTCGGCCGGGGCCGGGCGGCGGCGGGCCGCGTCGTCGGCGAGGATCACCGTGGCCACCATCAGCGCCACGCAGACGCTGAACAGCCAGGAGCCGTCCGGCAGCAGGTAGGCGGAGACCGGCGCCTGGATCGCGGTCAGCAGGAAGCCGAGCCAGGCCCAGCGTCGCTGGCGCGGCGTGAGGAATCCGGAGGCGGTGGGGCGCATCCGAAAAGTCTCGCTCGGATGATCCTCACCGCCGTCAGCCGATCGGACGAGGTTGGCTGACCGATGCGTCAGGGGCCGGACTGGCGACCGACTGGCGACGTCAGTGCGGACCGGTCCGGCCGGTGGTCGACGGCCGGTACGGCCGCTCGGGGTCGGTCGTCGCCGGTCCGCCCGGGCGGCCGCCGGTCCGGTCCACCGCTTCCGCGTCGTGGCCGAACTCCTCCTCGGCCGCGGCGTCGTTGCCCGTCATGTCGTCGACCTCACCGTCGCCCGCTGGTGCGGCTACGGCCCGCTCCAGCTCACGGACCGGCAGCCGGTCCTCGTCGCGCCAGACTTCGTCTGCGGAATCAGTCATGCCGGCCGGGTTACCCGGCCGGGCTGTCGCCAAACAGGGGCCGGCGGACGAGTACGGCTTGCGGCCGGACCCGGCCTGTCTCTTCTCCACATCTCCGAACCCCCGAGACATAACCGGTTATCTGGGGGGGGGGGTTTTTTTTGGGAGGGGGGGGGGGGGGGGGGGGGGGGGGGGGGGGGGGGGGGGGGGGGGG
>NZ_JBSWXD010000189.1:0-11428 GCF_056160425.1 Micromonospora sp. ABR4_055 | reverse complement strand
TGTTTGTTTTTTTTGGGTGTCCTGTGGCGGGTCTGGGCAACCGGGGGGACGAAGGATCGGGGGGGGGGGTCGAGACGCCGACGGGGGTAGGGACGGGTCGGGGGACCGTTGGGTGTCCCCCTCCCCTCCGCTCGTCGGTGCGGGTTCCAGCCGGCAGGTTAACGCCGGCTGGACTATCTGCCGGCAGCTGGAGCTCAGCCGGTGACGATGCTGACGCCGTACGCGGCCGCGACGTCGATGTAGCGCTCCGCATAGCTGGTGACACCGTTGCCGGCGATCACGTTGCCCCTGATCCAGGCACCACCCGAGGTGTCCTTCACGTAGAACGGGCTGCCCGAGTCGCCGCCTGCCGGCTGGGTGCCGCCGTTGAAGACGATGACCGGCGACTTGCAGCCGGTCGAGGTGCACACCTGGCCGGTGATGCTGGTCGCGGTGTGTCCGCAGTGCTCGCCGGTGGTGCGGCCGCTGTGGCAGTAGTCGGAGAAGCCGACGTACGCGGTGCCGGCCGCCACCACCGGGGCGCTGGAGGTGCTGGTCACTCCGCCGGTGAAGATCCGACCCGAGTAGGAGCGGCCGCCGACCAGCTCCATGTCCTGGGCGTGGCCGCTCACCGTGGGCAGCCGCCGGTTCGACACCACACCGTACGCGTTGGCACCCGACTCGGTGAGCACGTTGATGCCGTTGGCGAAGCAGTGTCCGGCGGTGACCGAGAAGCGGGTGCCGGCACCGTTGCGCACCGCGTACCCGGCCGAGCACCAGGCCGCCCCCGCGGTCTGGGTGATGCCGCCACCGCCCCAGTACGGCTGGATGTCGTCACGGCGATGCCAGAAGTCGCTGATGGTGGACCGGCTCACCTGCAGTTCGCTGGCCGCCCGCAGGTGTGCCGCCGAGGTGCCGGCCGGCTTGATCAGCGCGGCCACCAGGTCGGCGGGCGCGTCGGTGTCGACGACGATCTTGCCGGTGGTGGCGTCGAGGTAGCTGCCGAACGTGTACTTGGTGCCGTGGGTGGCGACGTAGTCGGCGATCCGGCGTTGAATCGTCTCCAACATCGCCGACGCGGCGGCCGACGCGGCGACCGTGGCGCGGCCGGTGCGGTCCGGGGCCAGCCGGTCGTCGAGCCGGGTGACAGCCGAGCCCGTGGTCGCCTTGCTGCCGTCCGGCGCGGCATGCGCCGCGCTGGCGCCGAGCATGGTCAGCGCGACGGCTGCCGCCGCGACGGTGCCGGCGAGCGCTCTCTTCCTCACGTACATGATTCCTCCGTCTACATTTGCGGCCGGTTGCCGCAGCTTCTCGAATAAGAGTCGAGGAACCACAAGATCGATAGCTTTATGTCGATATTGAGACAGTCCGGCGGAGCCGCAGAAGCAAACATGACGAATCATTCTTATTCGCGACCGCGACCGCGACCGCGACCGCAGGGCACAATCCTGTTCCTGCTCGCTACGTGAAGAAATCTGTCACACCGCGATCGGAAATGCGCCATTCACCGTCCGGCACTGCGGCGTACTGGCCCGATCCGGGCGACGGGCGGGCCGCCGGCACCGCCGGTAGGGTGGCCTGACCCGCGTGGCATCCGCGCGACCGACAGCATCCCGCGCAACCAGCGACTGGAGGACGAGTTGGCGCGACCGTCGGACCCTGCGGCCGGCCCACCGCTGGTGGACATCGAGCAGCTGTTTCCCGAGCTGAGGGAGTACGCGGCCACCGCCACCCGGCTGCACCCCCGCCCCGGGCGGCCGGGCCCGCTCGACAGCTCGATCGGCGGTCCGCTGCGCTGGCCGGCCGACGAGTCCTGGCCGCACTGCACCGGCCGGGAGCACTACGTCGACCGGCTGCTGACCCCGGACCTGCTGCAGGTGCTGTGGTGCCCGTTGGACCATCCCGACAACGGGTACAGCCCGTGGGTGGAGCTCCGCTGGCGGCGGACCGCCGAGCTCGGCGAACAGCTGGCAACTGCGCCGGAGCCGGTGGTGGTCAACGAGAACTACCTGCCGACGCCGTGCCTGGTGCGTCCGGAACAGGTCCGCGAGTACCAGTACGTCGGACTACTTCCGGAGAATCTCAAGAAGCGGCTGTACGCCTGGGAAAAGCAGTCCGGGCACAGTTATCAGGCCGACTTGTCGCTCGCACCGGGCTGGAAGGTCGGCGGTTTCGCCAACTGGTCACTTTCCGACTGGCACCCGGTCGACTGCACCGAGTGTGGGGCGGCAATGACGTTGCTGCTCACCGCGAGCTCCGGCGAACAAAATGGCAGCGCCCGCTGGCGGTCCGCCGACGATCCGGACGGCAACCCGGTTGACGTACTGATCGGTCGGGGTTACTCCCTGCACGTCTTCGCCTGCCCGACCTCACCGACGCACCCGCCGGCCACCGTGATGCAGTGAAGCGGTCGCCCGGAGCGCGACCTCGGGCGCAGCTGTCGCCTTGTCCTGCTACCTGCCGGTAAGAATCGTCGAGCGTCGGACGCCGATCCGGCCGCACCTTCAGCACCCCGACGGCAGGTCCACCCCGTCCGGGGCACGCATCCGCCAGGCGTCGGTGACCAGCTCGGCGAGCCGGTCGACGTCGACCCGCGCCAGCCGGAGCATCACCAGCGGCAGTCCGTCGTAGCCGGGTGTGGTGAAGAACAGGTTGGGCTCGCCGAGCAGCAACGCCTGCTTCTCCGCCTCGTCGCCGACGTACAGCACGGCGACGTCGGTCCGGATCACCCGGGGCTTGCCGGGCCGACGCTCCGGATAGGACCAGACGAAGCCCTTGCCTGCGACCCGGAAGTCGAAGCCGTCGCTGTCGATCTCGACGACCTGCGGCAGAGCCGACGCCAGCCGGCGGACGTCGTCGGCGTCAGCCATCGGGGTACCCGTACCGCACCGCACTGCGCACACCCACAGGTTAGCCAGCCGGCTTCGTCGCCACCACGAACACCCGTCGGAACGGGAACGCGACCAGCCCGTCCCGGGCCGGGTACCGGTCGGTCAACTCCTCGCCGAGCCGTCGACGGAACGCGGCCCACCCCGCGTCGTCGAGGGCGGCCCGGACCGGCCGGGCGGCGGTCCCCTCGACCCAGGCCAGCACCGGATGCGCCGCCGGATCGGCGTCCCCGGCCGGCAGCAGATGCAGGTACGTGGTCTCCCAGGCGTCGACCGTACAGCCGGCCCGCAGCAGTCGGGTCGCGTAGCCGGCCGGGTCGAGCACCGCGTCGCCGCCGCGGATGTCCGGCAGCCGCCCCCGCCAGGACGGATCCGCCGCGACCGTACGGATCGCCTGGTGCGACGGTGCGTCGAAGTTTCCCGGCACCTGGAAGGCCAGCACCGCACCGGGTCGCAGCCGGGCCGCCCACCGGTCGAGCAGGGCGGGGTGACCGGGCACCCATTGCAGTACGGCGTTGCAGATCACCACGTCGACGTCCGGGCCGGGTTCCCAGTCGGCCACGTCGCCGACGTCGAACCGGACCGGTGACCCGAGCGCCCGAGCAGCGGTGATCATCTCGGTCGACGAGTCGATCCCGGTCACGACGGCTTCCGGCCAGCGGTCCGCAAGGTGGACGGTGAGGGTGCCCGGCCCGCAACCGAGGTCGACGACCACTGCCGGGTCGGCGGCGGCGACCCTGGCCAGCAGGTCGACGAACGGGCGGGAGCGTTGATCAGCGAAGCGCAGGTAGGCGGCCGGATCCCACATCACTGTCTCCTCCCGGCCGGGTCCGGGGTCCGACCGTCGTCACGGTAGGGCCGGCGTCCGACCGTCACGGTACGCCGCCCACTCGTCGGCGAGCATCGCGAAGTCGAGTTCCGTACTCCATTCGCCTTTGAACAGTTCGTTGCGCACCAGCCGGGCCTCCTGACGCATCCCGAGGCGTCGGGCCAGCCGGGCCGACGCCTCGTTGCGCTCGTCGACCCGGGCCACGATCCGGTGCAGGCCGAGTTGGTCGAAGCCGAGACCGAGCAGCGCCCGTGCCGCCTCGGTGGCGTAGCCCCGGCCGGCGGCGTCCGGGTGTACGACGTACCCGATCTCGCCGCCGCGATGGAACCGGCTGCGCCAGAAGAGCACGACGTCCCCGACCAGCCGGCCGGTCGCTGCCACCTCGACACCGAGGGTGAGGGCCTGACCTTCGTCGCTGAGGCCGGTGTTCGCCCACTGGGCGGCGAGCCGCTGGACGATGACGTCGCGGGTCATCGGCTCGAACGGCACGTACCGACAGACGGTCGGCAGGCTGCGGTAGGCGAACAGCTCCTCGACGTCGTCGCCGGTCAGCGGACGCAGCAGCAGCCGCTCGGTGCGGACCGGATAGTCGGGATGCAGGGCAGGATGTTCGGGATGCAGGGCGGACGGCTGCACGGTCGGCACGCCGCCCATCCTGCCACCACGCCCACCGTCGATCGCCCTGCCACCACACCCGCCGCCATCCGATGTGCTGGGCCGTCCGCCAGTCAGGCCAGCCGGTCGACAGAGGTGAGATCCAGCTCACACCGACACCCAAAGCCGGGCCCGTTACCCGGTCCGTCTTGCCGGTTGTGAACGACAACAGGAACGACGACAGGAACGGTGCGACGACGTGACGGGTCGGATTCTCTTCGTGGAACTGCGCCGTACCGCGGTGGTGTGGTTCGGTGTCGGGCTGGCGTTCGCGGCGGCCTCGTTGGCCGTCGACGGGGAACGCTGGGACGGGTACTGGATGGCGGGGGTGCTGGCCCATCACAACACGCTGGAACTGATCTGGCCGCTCGCGCTCTCGGTCGGCGCCTGGCACGGGCGCCGGGAGCACGCCAGCAGGATGACCGAGCTGATCGCGACGAGTGCCCGACCAGGCCTGACCCGGGTGGCGCCCCGGGCGGTCGCGCTCGTCGGCTGCCTCGCTGGCGGATTCACCTGCGGAGTGCTCGAGGTGCTGGCCCTCGCGGTGCTGACCGCAGACCATCAGCCGGCCGGCTGGGTCTGGCCGGTGCTGCTCGGCGCGGCGAGCGTCGCGGCGGCCGGTCTGCTCGGCCTCGGCCTGGGTCGGCTGCTGCCGTCCCGGCTGACCGCCCCGCTGCTCGCCGTGGGTGCGCTCGCCGCCGTCATCGCGCTGCAGTTGCTCGCCAACAGCGGCGACAACCGGGCGTTGCTGCTCAGCCCGGCATCCCTCGGGCCGGTTGACCGTTACTCCACGATCGACGACCGAGCCGTCGCGGGCATGATGGTGTGGTACGTCGCCCTGGCGGCGACCGGGTGGGCGTTGTACGCCGCCGCCGCTGGCCGGTCGCGGCTGCTCGCCGTGCTGCCGGGCGTCGCCGGGCTGCTCGTCGCCCTGATCGTGCTGCCACCGGTCAATGAGGCTGCGCACCCCGACCTGCGCGCCACCGAACTGGTCTGTGCCGACGGGACACCCCGGGTCTGCGTCAGCCGGGTCGACGCCTCGGCCCTGCCGGAGCTGGTCGGGCCGGCCCGGCGGGCGTTGGCTCTGCTGGCCAGGCTGCCCGACCCGCCAACTGCCGTCGTGCAGCAGGTCGGCCCGCACGGCGCCACGATCTCGGAGCGCCGGAAGACGGCCAATTTCCATCTGCTCATCTACGGCGACGGGACGATCGCCACCGGGCTGCCCACGCTCGAAGCCGAGATCCTCGACGGCGCCGGGACCGTCGCGTGCGGCGCCGCTCTCGACGACGTCGACGGTTGGGAGCCGATCCAGGCGGCCCGGGCGGCGGCCGGCCTCTGGCTGGCGGGCCGGGACGCGGCACCGGACGAGTTCTGGAATCCCGTACAGGGCATGGTCGAGGAGGCGCTGGCCACGTTGCGGTCGCTGCCGGCGGACGAACAGTTGGCCCGGGTCGCCGCACTTCGGGAGGCCGCGCTGAACTGTCGACCCGACCTCTACGAGGTGCTGACCGCCACCTGACGCGTCTGGATGGTAGACCCCGTTCCGGATCGTGAGGGGTTGACGGCGGGGAGTCATCGACATCAACATGTTCGCCATTGGCGTTCAGCGATCTTCGATGCCAACCGGTTGATCCCGGCCCTGCGATCCAGGAGACGATCGATGTCAGGACGCAAGCCCTCCCTACCACGACTATTGCCCCGGGCACGCCGCCTGCTGGCCGTCACCGCTGGTGCCGTGCTGGCCGGCGGGCTACTCGGCGTACCACTGCCCGTCTCGGCCGCGCCCACCGACGGCGGTGCCGACGCCCCCGGTGCCGGCACCGCCGCAGTCGCCGAGGAACTACAGGCCACAGTCGCCGAATCGACCGGCGACCGGGTCCAGGCGCTGCTGATGCTGCCCAACCCGCAGCGCTATCCGACCAACCCGGACACCGCCGTCGACCAGCTGCGCGCCCACTCCGAGGAGATCCAGGCCGAGGTCGAGACGGCGCTGGAGGAGCGGGCCGAGACCGCCGGCGACGTACGGGTGGTCAACCGCTTCTGGATCACCAACATGCTGCTCGTCGAGTTCACCGCCGACGCTTCCCGGCTGTCGGCGCTGGCGAGCCTGCCCGGCGTGCAACGGGTGCTGCCGAACTTCACCCTGAGCGTGCCGGAGACCGAGATGACCGCCGCCGCCGACCCGGCCGCGTCGATCATCGACGACCGGATCACCTGGGGCATGGACCGCATCGGCGTCGAAAAGGTCTGGACCGAGCTCGGTCTGGACGGCGCCGGCGTCCGGGTGGTCACCCTGGACACCGGGGTCGCCATCGACCACCCCGACCTGGTCGGCAAGATGGCCACCGACGACCCGACCGACCCGACCTATCCGGGTGGCTGGATGGAGTTCAGCTCCGCCGGCGGTCTGGTGGCCTCCGAGCCGCACGACTCGTCCACCCATGGTACGCACGTCTCCGGCACTATCCACGGTGGTGCGGCGTCCGGCGTGACAATCGGCGGCGCGCCCGGTGCCGAGATGGCACACGGCCTGGTGATCCCCGGCGGAAACGGCTCCTTCGCGCAGGTCGCCGCCGGCATGCAGTGGGCGGTCGCACCGACCGACTCGGCCGGCACCCCGGCGGGCCGCCCGGCCGACGTGGTCAGCATGTCGCTCGGCGCGGCGATCTACGCGACGGAGATGGTCGCCCCGACCCGGGCGATCGTCGCCGCCGGCGCATTCCCGTCGTTCGCCATCGGCAACGAGGACATCTTCGGCAGCTGCGGCGTCGGCTCGTCCAGCCCCGGCAACGTCTACGAGGCCGTCGGCGTCGGCGCCACCGACATCGACGACAACGTCGCCGACTTCTCCTGCGGCAACGTGGTCAACAAGTCCAGCTGGGCCAGCCCGCCCGCGGACTGGCCGGACAGCTGGGTCACCCCGGACCTGTCCGCCCCGGGCGACGAGGTGTGGTCGGCCAGGCCGGGTGGCGGATACGGCTACGCCAGCGGCACCTCGATGGCCACCCCGCACACCAGCGCGGTCGCCGCGCTGCTGCTGCAGGGCGCACCGGAGCTCAGCGTCGACGCGACCCGTACCGCGCTGATCGACACCGCGTTCTGGGACGACCGGTACGCCGACGTGGCACCCGACACCCGCTACGGCCACGGCCGGATCGACGCGTACGCCGCCGCCGTGCAGGTGGCGCTCGACAGTGGCGTGACCGGACGGGTCACCACCGACGGCACCGGCGCCCCGGTCGCCGACGCCACCGTCACCGTCACGCCGGGCGGGGCCTCGGTGCGTACCGGGGACGACGGCAGCTTCACCCTGCGGCTGGCACCGGGCAGCTACACGCTGACCGCCACCGCGTTCGGTCACGAGACCGCCAGCGTCGCCGACGTCGTCGTGGTCGAAGAGTCGTTCACCACCGTCGACCTGGCGATGGTGCCGCTGCCAATCGGGGTGGTCACCGGCGCCGCGACGTTCGACGAGAGCGGTCACGGCGTACCCGGGGTGACGGTCACGGTCTCCGCCGACGGCGCGCCGGTCGGCAGCCCGGTGGTCACCGGCACCGACGGTAGCTACCGGCTCGAACTGCCGGCCGGGAGCTACCGGATCACGGCCGACCATCCCCGCTTCGATGTCTCCCCGGCCATCGAGGTGACCATTCCGGAAGGCGGCGCGGTCACCGCCGACTTCACGCTCAGTCCACCGCCACAGACGGTCGCCCTGGTCGGCAGCTACGTCGACACGTACGCCGACGAGATCTTCGCCCCACGCGGCATCGAGACGGTGATCTACGACTGGGACGAGCTGGTGGCCGCCGCCGACCATCCGGTCGTGGTACTCGGCTACGGGGTGAGCAGCGACTACGACGAGGCGACCTTCCAGGCGTTCCTGGACGCCACCGACGCCGCCGGCACCGGGGTGATCTTCACCGACCACGCCTACAGCACCGGCAACGGCATCCGGCAGCTGTCCCAGCACACCGGGCAGCCCGTCTCGACCGGTTCCAACACCGGCGGCACCGGTGTGGCCGAGTCGTACTACGAGGTGACCGCCGAACACCCGATCCTCGACGGGTACGCCGTCGGTGACCGGATTCCGCTGGACGACAGCACCCAGGCCAAGTGGATCGCCTGGTTCGGCGACTACTCCGGCGACGGCCGGCAGACCCTCGCCGACCTGGGCCGCAGCGACACCACCGGGATCTACGGCGGCGGCATCGGCGTCGACCAGCGGGCCACCAACCGGCACGTGCTGCTGTCCACCCACGGTGTGTCGGTGACCCGTGGCCCGGTCGACTGGACCGAGCAGGCCACCCAGGTGTTCCTCGACGCGATCGACTGGGCGGCCCGCCCGGCCGAGGAAGGGCAGCCGTACTTCGCCGTGCACGGGTTGACGGTCGACCCGGAGGTGGTGAAGAGCAACGAACCGGTACGGGTCACCGCCCAGGTGAAGAACATCGGCGCGGCGGCCGGTCCGTACCAGGCGGTGCTGCGGGTCGACGGTGAGTCGGCGGCGACCACCACGGTCAACGTCGGCTCCGGCGTGAACCAGACGGTCAGCTGGACGGTGCAGCGGGCCGAGCTGGGCAACTATGCCGTGACGCTCGAGTACCTGACCGGGTCGTTCCGGGTGCGTCCGCCCCGGGTGAGCCTCACCGCACGTACGGTCGATGCTCCGGACGCCGAACCCGGCCCGCTGGCCGGCGCCGCGGTCGAGCTGGTCCACGACGGCGCGGTGATCCCGGTCGGTGCCACCGACGACGCCGGCACCCTCACCTTCGAGACGCCGGCCGCCGTCGACCGGTACACCCTGGTGGTGCGCAAGGCCGCGACCGACGATGGTACGTCGTACCTACTGCACAAGGTGATCACGGTGTTCGACGACGACGAGGTGCTGTTCGCGCCCCGGGTGCTGGCCGGTGGGACGGCCGGGGCCGAGGCGGCCCAGGATCTGTCGGCCCGGGTGGACCTCGCTGCCGACCTGGTCGGCAGCGGCCATGAGGCGACCGTCTACCTGCGCCCGGCCGGCACCGCGCCGTGGGCGTACTCGTTCGGGCCCGGACCGCTGGTCGCGACGCTGGACAGCTACCAGGCGGTCACCGTGCACCAGCTGCCCCGGTTGGAACGCGACTGGTGGCTGGTCAGCGAGATCCTGCCGGAGATGGACTGGATCGACCCGTTCGACGCCACGTTCGGCTTCGGCGGCGCGGCGCAGGTCGAGCTGGCCGCTTCGACACCGGAACCCGGTTCGGTCGAGGTGGACTGGTCGGTGACCGATGCGCACGGTCACCCGTTCGCGACGGTGCGCGCCACCGACGTACGGCCGTTCGTCGACCTGCCGGCGGTGACCCGCCTGGAGGACGTCGTGCCGGCGGTACGGGCGTTGGCGCCCAACGAGGCCCGGCCGGTGCTGCGGCTGTCCGACCCGACCGGCGCCGAGATCCGGGCCGGCTACCTCGACTGGGCGGCCCAGCCGTACGGGTTCGAGGTCGCCGACCCGCAGCCCGGCCGGTACCAGCTCCAACTGGAGCTGGACACCGGCTGGTACAGCGGGCTGGTCGACGCCGAGTCGTCCCTCGTGCTGGCCGAAGCGGCGACGATCACCTCGACCTACCCGCAGAGCGCCGAGGTCGACGGCTGGTTCCATCCCGAGGTCCGGGTGGTCAACCCGAGCGGGGTCGACCAGGGCACCGCCGAGTCGACGCTGACGGTCACCCACCCCGACGGTGACCTGCTCGCCCGCGACGTCGCGGTGCAGCTGCGGGTCGACGGGGCCTGGGTCCGGATCCCGATGTCCGTGCAGGACGGCGCCCTGGTCGGCACCATCTCGCCGGAGGTGGCGCTGACCGCCGGCACCGACCTGACCTGGGAGCTGCACGTACGCACCCGCCGACCCGGCGAGTTCACCTTCACCCACCAGCTGACCGGCGGTGCGGTGGCAGTGACCGCCAGCTCGGCGGTGACGGTGAGCTGACGACACCTGACAGGTGAGATCCTCACCGGCCGCGCGACCCCCGGGCCAGGGGGTCGCGCGGCCGGTGAGGATAAGGTCTGGCCGTGCGGACCAAGCAGGAGTTGAGCGACGCCATCCGGCAGCGACGGCGGGCGGTGCTGATCGTCAACGCCAAGTCCCGCCGGGGCCGCCAGTTCTACACCGACGCCGCCCGCAGACTGACCGACGCCGGCTTCGAGCTGATCGCCAGCTACCCGGTCGACGAGCCCGGTGAGTTGGAGAGCAGCCTGGACGAGGCGGTCCGGATGGCCCCGGATCTGCTGATCGCCGGCGGCGGGGACGGCACCATCGGGGCCGCCGCCCGGCTGCTCGCCCACCGCGACATCGCGCTCGGGCTGCTGCCGTTGGGCACCACCAACAACTTCGCCCGTACCCTCGGGATCCCGATCGACCTGGACGCGGCGGTCCGCGTCATCAGTTCCGGCAAGGTGATCGATGTCGATCTCGGCCTCGCCGGTGACCTGCCGTTCGCCAACCACGTCGGTATCGGATTGTCCGCCGAGGTGATGCTGCGCACTCCGCCCCGGCTGAAACGGGTGGTCGGCAAGTTCGCCTATCCGGCGACGGCGGCGGCGTTGATGGCCCGGCACCGTCCGCTACGGGTCAGCGTCCGGACCGCCAGCAGCAACCGGGACTTCCAGACCCACCAGCTGTACGTCGCCAACGGCGGTCACCAGGCCGGCCGGCCGATCACCGCAGACGCCAACGCCGACGACCGGCTGCTGGTGGCGTACCCGGTCGGCGGCGCGACCCGGCAGAGCCTGCTGGGTGCGACGGTACGCAACGCGGCGACCGGCCACCGGCGTACCCTGCGGCACGACCCGTTCCTCGCGGTCGGCGAGCTGCTGGTCGAGACGGACCGGCCGGCGCCCGTGGAGATCGACGGTGAGGTGTGCGGGGAGACCCCGATCAGGCTGCGGGTCGACGCCAACGCGCTGCGGGTGATGGCTGCGGCCGGGACCGTCGACCACTGACAGAGACCGCGCGGCCGGTTGCGCGAGTCCGGCCGGCCGCCGGGTGGGGAGGTAGCTCCGGTATGGGGGAACAGCCCCAACAAGTGCCGGTCCAGAAAAA
>NZ_JBSWXD010000188.1:0-11496 GCF_056160425.1 Micromonospora sp. ABR4_055 | reverse complement strand
CCCCCTTTTCCCCCCCCCTTCTCATCCCCTCCCCCCCCCCCCCACCCCTCCCCCCCCCCCCCCCCCCCCCCCCCCCCCCCCCCCCCCCCCCCCCCCCCCCCCCCCCCCCCACGTCAGGTCGTCCGGCCGGCGACCTTCGCCCACAGCTCAGTGACGACGACCCGCCGCAACGACGGCACCAGCACCGTGTAGCCCGACCAGATCAGGCCGATCGCGCTGCATGAGGCGGCTGTGTGGAGCAGTCCGTCCCCGGCCAGCGCCCAACCGACGACGGCCGTGGCTGCCACCGCTGGCGCCAGCAGCGACAGCAGCCGGACCAGTTGGCGCAGCAGCTGCAGCGACAACGCCGAGCCGACCAGCATCACGAGGCTGGCGACCGTCGCGGCGACACCGATGGTGACCGGACCCCAGTAGCGCCACTTGACAATCCTCCCCGCCCTGAAGGACTCCGTTGGGGAACGGCCAAGACATGATGTACCGCCTGTCAGCCGGCGAGGTCGAGTTGGGTGAGGTGACTGGTTCTGGTGCGGCCGAGGGGCGTGTCGGTGAGCCATGCGTCGATGCGGATGACGTTGACGGCGGTCGCGGCGAGGAGGTGACCGAGGTGTGTCTTGTCCATGCCGAGGTAGCGGGTGCGTCGGATGCCGGTGCGTCGGGTCGTCTGGGAGATGGTGGCCTCGACACCAGCGCGGATGTGGTAGCTCTGTTGCCAGGCTTCGGTGGTCTGTTCGCGACGTCGGCTGTCCAGGATCTGCTGCTGGGCTGCGGGAAGCAGGGTGAGACTGCGTCCCCGTTCGCTGTTGACCGCGGCAGTGGTGCAGGCCGCGCGGACGGGGCAGCCGGTGCAGTCGGTGGCGGCGAAGTGGACCCGGGCCAGCTCGGTGCCGCTGTTCTTGCGCTGGGTGGACCAGCTGATGCTGGCCTTGCCCTGCGGACAGGTCACGGTCCTGGCCTGCCAGTCGACGCGGAACGCCGACTGCGGGAGACGTTCACCCTGGTGGGTATCGGGCCCGACGGGTCCGAGCAGGTCAACCCGGTGCTCATCGCGGGCGGTCAGAACATGCGCGGCGGTGACGTAGCCCGCATCGACCACATGCTGTTCGGGCATCAGCCTGCGCGTCGCCAGGTTCTGGTGTAGGAGTCGACCCGGGCGCCGTAGCGTTCGACCCGGCCGGCGTCGATCAGCGGCGTCAGCCACCCCGGTACGGTTGCGGCCAGGACCTCCAGGGCCGCCCGCAGGGTCTCCCCGACGAACTCCATCCGGTTCAGCGTGCGCACCGCCGCGAGGACATGCGTGGAGTCCGTCCGCTGTCGACCGCCAGCGCGCAGCAGTCCCTGCCGCGCGCACCGGTCCAGGACCACATCCAGTATCTTCTCCTCGATGCCGTGCTTGATCAGCCGGGCACGGAAGTCGCTGAGCACCGTGAAGTCGAACCCGGGATCGTCGAGTTCCAGGCCGAGCAGATACTTCCAGTCCATCCTCGCCCGGACCTGGTCGGCGGCCTGACGGTCGCTGAGCCCTTCGGCGTACCGCAGCACCGACACCAGCGCCAACGCCCCCGGCGACGCCGCCGGACGGCCTCCCGCCGGGAACGCCTCCGCGAACATGTCATCGGTGAACACCGGGCCCAGCGCGTCACGGATCCGCATGGCCAGGGTGCCCTTCGGGAACGACGCCCTGACCACCCGCGCGGTCCACTCCGGCACCCCACGGTCGTCCCACGACTGCAGCGACATACTGAACCCTTTCCACCCGATCAACCCGGTAATCATGCCAACGGACAAATCCAACGGGTTTGGCCGTTCCCCAACGGAGTCCTGAAGGCCGGAGTATCCACAGAAGGAATCCGATGACCGCCGGACGGCGCTCGGCCGCCGGGCGGCTGCCCCGCTGGAACACCGTGGTGTCGGCAACGTTCTCCAATAGCTCGATCCGGGAGAAACCGGATGATGCCAGGTGTACGCGTACCGCGTCACTGGTCGCGATCGCCACCACGTCGGGCCGGACGGCGAGGTCGCGCTCGCCGTTCGCCACGGCCCCCGGGTCGACGCCGGGGAATCTGGCCAGCAGGTCGACGCAGTGGTAGACGACCACGTCCGCCGCGGCCTCGAGGCCGTAGGTCACCGGGGTGAAGGTCCACAGCACCCGCGGCCGGTCACTGGTGAGCCAGGTCGCCGTCGCCCGGCGCAGGACGGCCCGGTTCAATGGTCGCGTCGGTGCCCGGTGCACCGGTACCACCAGCGGCGAGACGATCGTGGTGTTCGCCGGCCTCGCTCTGGCCGGCTGGCGGGTGGACGGACCGGCCGACGCGCCGAAGGCCCGCCGGACGCGGCCGACCATCCGGGCGAGGTCGTCGGGACGCAGTGTCGGTCGACGTAGACCGAGCGACTCCACGAAGGTGACCTGCGCACCGACCGCCAACTCACGGGTGACGTAGTGCTGGTTGGTGGCGACAGCCGAATCCCATTCGGCCGTGCCCAGGATCAGCACGCTGACCGCGGATTCTGTCGCACCGCCCAGTGTACTCAGCATCGTCCATCCCAACGAGTCCGCCGGGCAGAGGAATCGACAGTTACTCGACCCACTGACGGCCTTCGTCGCACCACGGCCCGCCGACTGCGACAATCGCGCCATGGGTGACAGCGATGAGAGCCTCGACCGTGCCTCGGCGAGCGCGGACTTCCTGGAATGGAGCTTCTCCCTGAAAGGAGGAAGTTCCCCGTGGTCGGTAGAGCAGAGCATGACCCAGTTACTCGCCCACGAGAGCGCCGAAGGGATCAGCCTGCCACTCGCCGACGCCGTACAGGCCGACGCCGCGGTCATTCACGAACTTGGCCGGCGGCGGACCCCGACGGCGGTCGCCGCGCTACGCGGTCTCCAGGCGATGAGCACCATCGACACCCAACGGGAACTCGCCCGGCTCAACGCCGACCGGCTCGTCGGGCACGGGCTGCCGGAACCGCCCTGGACCGGCAGCATCGGCCGGGTCGACGTCGACTGCTGCCGGTGGGCGCACGACCCGTACGGTGAGACGGCGGTGCTGCTCTGCGGCTTCTCCTACGGCGGCACCGACGAACACGGCATCCTCACCGTGATCGACCAGGCGATCGGCGGTGGACGGATCCGGGAGATCCTGCTCGGCACCCGGGTCGACTCGCTGCGGCAACTGCTCGACCGGACACACGGGGGCGAGGACGGTTTCGTGACCGAACCGCTCGATCCGGCGCTGGCCCGACGGCTGATCGAGGACGCCGTCGCCACGTCGGACGAGCTGATGGAGAACCCGGAGTACAAGCTGCGACCGATGCCCGACGCGTACCGGAAGATGCGGGCGTTGACGCTGGCCCGGGCCCGCGCGCTCAGTGACGTCGCGGCCCCGCCGGATCCGTTTCCGACCACCGTGGAGATCGAGCTGCTGAAGCGGGCGTTCCTGGCCTCCGAGGCGGCGGCCGGGTTCCCGACCGACGGCACCGCCAGCCGCGCGGTCGACCTGCTCGTCGAGCAGTTCGTCGAGCAGGCCGCCTGCCATCCGCTGCAGCTGGGTCCACGCCGGGTGCTCGCCGTGCTCGGCCTGCCGGCGCTCGCCGCCGAAGCCGGTGCCGATCCGGTGGCCGGACCGGTGCTTCCCGACGTCGCCGCCGCCTGGGTCGGCTGGACCGCCACCGAGCGCGGATTGAGCCCCGACGCGAGTGAGCGACTCACGCGTACGGCGGACCAGGCCTGCGCTCAGCTGCGGTCGGCGATCGCCGGCGGCAATCCGCCGGTCTGACCGCCGGCGCGCCGCACCGGCAGGTCGTTGACAGAGCACACCGCTGCCGGCCAGGATGATCGAATCCGTACTGGTCGATCCTTCTCGCCTACCCGTGGCGGTGCCGTACGGTGCGTCGTCGCGGGTCGTTCCGGCCGTCGCCCTGCTCCCACCCATGGATCAGCGGCACCGCGAGTGAAAGGTCCCACATGGTTCCCTCACCTGCATCCCAGTGGCGACGGCAACTCGCGGCGGCCGTGGCCGCCGCCGGTGCCGTCGTCCTGTTGGCCGGGCCGGCCACCGCCGTGCCGGCCACTGCGCCGTCCGTCGACCGTCCGCAGGCTACCGAGCGGCCGCGGATCCAGGCCCCGCTCGAACGGCTGGCCGACGAGCAGGCCAGCGTCGTAGAGGTCGTCGTGACCGACCGCGACGAGCTCGACGCTCTCGTCGCCACCGGAGTCGACCTGGATCACCACGTGTCGCAGACCGCCGCCGGGATCGTCGTCCACGCCGTCGTCACCCCGACCGAGATCGACGCTTTGCGGGCCGGTGGCTTCCGGATCGGCAAACTGCTACACGAGCCGGCCGACGCCCGGGCACGCGTCGCCGAGCGGGAGGCGACGATAGCCCGCCACCGCGCCGACAACCAGACGTTCACCGCGCGGGTGCGGCAGGACGCCGCGGTGGCCGACATCAGGATCATCCGGGCCGACTACTACACCTCCGGCACCGACCAGGTGCTGTCGGTGGAGGCGAAGTGGGCCCAGGGGCAGAGCTCACCGAGCACGTTGACCGTGTCCCGGGACAGCGGCCCGGGCACCGCCATGGGTTCCGGTGGCACACAGGTCATCACACGGTTCGTCGACGCCGGCGTCTATCTCTACCACCGGGGCGCCGGCACAGTCGGCGTACGGCCGGACCGGATCCAGATCGTCAGCCCGACCGGCGACGTGGCGGTGGCCGAGGTCGAGCAGTGGCTGCCGATCCCGGACGACTCCCCCGAGGGACCCGGATACCAAAAGGACTTCGTCACCAGCTACCTCACCCCGACCGAACTGTACGACCGGATCCAGCGGCTGGCCGACGAGTTCCCCCACCTCGCCGAGGTCGTCGAACTGCCGTACCGGACCAACGGGTACCGGCGCAAGGCACAGGTCGTGCTGGGTGACACCACGGCGAGCCGGGTCGCCGTCGACTCGCACGCGTGGGGGCACCAGGGCGGCAACGACATCACCGTCGAACTGGTCGACCCCGGTGCCGGCGACCGGCCCCTGTCGGTCACCGTCGACGGCAGCGCCATCCGGGTCGACCTGGGCACCGACGGTGGCGGCACGGTGGTCAGCACCGCCGCGCAGGTCACCGCCGCGATCAATGCCTCGGCGGGCGACCTGGTCAGCGCCTACACCTACCGGGGCGGCGCTGGCGACGGCGTGGTCACCCCGGCCCCGGTGACCCCGTTGAGCGACAACCTGACCGCGCCGGCCACCGTCTCCCGCGACCCGCACCCGGTGTACGCGCTGCGGATCGGCAAATACCGGGACGGCTCGCGCACCGGGGTGCTCGCCTACGCGCAGGAGCACGCCCGCGAATGGGTTCCCCCGCTGGTCGCGATCGAGACCGCCGAACGCCTGCTCCGCAACCACCGTGCCGACGAGAACACCAAGCAGCTGCTCCGTACGCTGGACATCTGGATCGCACCGTCGATCAACCCCGACGGCGGCCACTACTCCTTCTACGATTACGGATTCCAGCGCCGCAACATGACGAACCACTGCGCCGCCGGTGGGGCGACCGACGCGCTGGCCCGCAACTCGTGGGGTGTGGACAACAACCGCAACTACACCGAGTACAGCCTTTTCGACGGGTACTCCGGCGCGTCAACCAGCTGCACCAGCGACGTGTACGCCGGCCCGAGCGAACTGTCCGAGCCGGAGAACCGGAACCTGGACTGGCTGGCCAGCCGGCCGAACATCAAGTTCTCGATGAACCTGCACTCGTCGGGCAACTACTTCATGTGGTCGCCGGGTGCATACGTCACCCCGGGCCGGGTCACCGCACCACGGCCGACCCTGGCGGAGGAGTCCTTTTTCTGGGGCGCGTCGTCGCGAATCCTCACCGCGATCAAGCGGCACCGCAACCTGGCGGTGACCCCGGCCAGGACCGGTCCCATCTCCGACGTGCTCTACTCCGCTGCCGGCAACTCCGGCGACATGCTGTGGTACAGGTACGGCATCTACGCGTGGAACTTCGAGGTCGGTACCTCGTTCCAGCCGGCCTGGGACGAGGCACACCAGCAGACCATGGAGTACGCCAACGGTCTCGTGGAGCTGATGCGGGTGGCCCGTGACCACGACAAGGACCGCAGACGGCCGACGAGTTCCCTGGTCACCTCGCCCGGTCCGGACGACACCCTGGTCGACGTCCGGTTCGAGGTCAGCGAACCGGCGGCGATCTTCTACACGTTGGACGGTAGTCAGCCGACCTTCGGGTCGACGCTCTACACCGCTGGCGGCGTACGGGAGGGCGGCGAGACCCTGACCGTGCCGTACGGGACGAAGGTCTTCTGGTTCTCGGTGGACGCGGCGGGCAACATCGAGAACAACTACAAGCCGGACACCGACGCCAAGAACTGGCGGCGTGGGTTCGCCACCGTTTCCGACAGTTGACCTGCCCGGCCGGCGGCGGTCACCAGCGCTTGCGCCGGTAGTGGCCGTGGTAGCCGTGGTGACCGCTGCCGTAGTGACCGTAGTGACCACCACGGTGCCGGCGGTTGAGCCGGTGGTCGACCTCACGGAGCAGGCTGTCGACCGGCGAGCCGTGCCCCCGCCGCCGGGCGTGCCGGCTCAGCTTCGACGCGAGCATCGACAGCAGAGAACGTTTGACGAAGCTGCTCATCGTAGGCTCCTCCAGCCCTGGGTCCCGACGCCCGCCACGGTAGCTCGCGGTGTCCAGCTCCACCTGGACGAAAGCTGACGGTCAACTGGCAGTACGACGGCCCACCTCCTGGCACGGTGCCGACGTCTGCCATGCTCGCAAGTGTGACCACCGGGTTTCCTACCGGCCGGCGTCGCGGCCGACGTCGCGGCCGGACCCTGCGTACCCTGCTGATCCTCGTCGCCGTCGCGACGGTACCGGCCGTCGTCGCGCTGGGTGTGGTCGTGGTGCCGTGGCTGCGGGAGCCGGGGCCGCGGCCGTTGTTCCAGCTCCCGGTCGCCTGCGGCGAGACCTGGCAGCTGGGCACCTACCCCGGCCACGACGACTACGACGTCGACCTGTTCCCGACCGAGGGCGACCCGTGGGGTAGGCCGGTGCTCGCCTCCTACGACGGTGTCGTCACCGTGGCCGGCGTCAACGGCTCGGTCGGCGGTCGTAACCCGGAGGATCCGGACGGGCCCCGGGGGCGCGGTGGCGGCTACTGGGTCAAGATCGACCACGGCGGCCGTTGGGAGACGCAGTACCTGCATCTACTCGAACCGCCGATGGTCCGGGAAGGTCAGCGGGTGGCGCGCGGCGAGCAGATCGGGCTGCTCGGCAGCACCGGCAACTCGGGCGCGCCACACCTGCACTACGAGCAACGGCGCGGCTGGCAGAAGGTGGAGACCTACTTCGACGGCCTGCCGTCGGGCATCACCCACGACGACTACGAGTACACCGTACGGCTGACCAGCAACAACTGCTGACCCCCACACGGCCCGGCGAGCCGGGCCCTCGACGTACCCGCTCCGCCCGGCTAACATTTCCGCCGTCTGGATCTGCTGGCGCGATTCACCAGGCACCGACCACACGTACGTACGTCCGTGCAGGAGCCTTCATGCGCCTCAGATACCACCCACCCCGTCCACCTGCGCGACTGGCCGCCCTCGCCGCGGCCGTCGCGACCGCGCTGGTCGCCACGATCGCGACCGCCCCGTCCGCGACGGCGGACACCACGCTGCTCGCCAATGATTTCGAGTCCGGCTCGTACGCACCGTGGGGCCCCCGCGGTGACGTGACGTTGGCAATCGCCGAGGAAGGCCGGGACAGCGCGGCAAGCCTGTCGGTCACCGGCCGTACCGCCGACTGGCAGGGCCCCGCGACCAGCGCGACCGACCTGTTCTCGCCCGGCGTCGTCCACTCGGTCACCGGCTGGGTGAAGCTGCCGGCCGGCACAGAGGGCGCGGCCGGTGTCCACTTCACCGTCGCAGCCACCCCGGCCGACGGCGGCGACGACACCTACACCTGGATCGGCGACGCCGCCGAGACCACCGCCGACACCTGGGTCCAGATCGGCGGTGAGTACACCATGCCGACGGGCCTGACCTCGGCGACGCTGTACGTCGAAGCCGCCGGAACCACTCCCTTCCTGCTCGACGACGTCCTCGTCACCAGCCCCGACGAGACACCCGGCGTAGTCACGGTGAGCGCGGTCGACTTCGAGGACGGCACCACCGGCACCTGGTCCGCCAGCGGTGGACCCACCCTGACCGTCGTGGACACCGAGAACGGCCGGGCGCTGCGGGTCAGCGACCGTGTCGAAGGGTTCGACGGGCTGCAGAGCCCGGCCGGAATCTTCACCGCCGGCGTCACCCACACGTTCTCGGCGCGCGTCCGGCTGGCCCCGGACGGGCCGGCGTCGTCCGGATTCCGGTTCGTCATGAAGCCGGACTACAACTGGATCGGCAACACCACGGTCACCGCCGACGACTGGACCACGGTGACCGGCGAGTTCACCGTGCCGACCGACGCCGACCCGGCCACACACCAGGTCTACCTGGAAGCCGCCGAGGCCACCGCCACGTACCTGGTCGACGACATCCTGATCACCGCGCCGGACACCGGACCCGGCGGGCCGCCGCCGGGCACCGTCGTCATCGACAGCGACTTCGAGGACGGCCTCGACGGATGGGGGCCGCGCGACGGTGGCCCGGGAGCACCGACGGTCGAGCTGACCGACGTCGCGCACGGCGGCGAGGCGGCCGCGCTCGTCACCGACCGGGTCAACCAGGGCGCCGGGATCGGACGCGACGTCACCACCGCGTTCGAGCCGGGCGTCGGCTACGAACTGTCCGGGTGGCTGCGGTTCGCGCAGGGTCAGCCGACCGACGCCATCTGGTTGAGCATCGCCGCCACCACCGCCGACGGCAGCGAGTCGTTCAGCACCCTCGCCCAGTTCGACACCGTCACCGACGACGGGTGGACCGAGGTGACCGCGAGCTTCACCGCACCGACCTTCGTCAGCGCGTTCCTCTACTTCGAGACCAGCTGGCAGGGCGCGGACGTCACCGGCAACACCAGCGACTTCCTGCTCGACGACGTCGTGGTGCGGGTGCCCGAGCCACCGGTCGTCGAGGACCTCACCGGGATACACGAGACCACTGACTTCCCGGTCGGCGTCGCGATCGACAGCCGGGAGACCGTCGGGTCCGCCGCCGAACTGCTGACCCGGCACTTCACCAACATCACGCCGGAGAACCACATGAAGCCGGAGGCGTGGTACGACCCGGACCGCAACTTCCGGCCGCACGAGCAGGCGATCGCAATGATGGACTTCGCGCAGACCAACGAGCTCGGCGTGTACGGGCACGTGCTGGTCTGGCACAGTCAGACCCCCGACTGGATGTTCCAGGACGCCGACGGCGAGCCGTTGAGTTCGTCGGCCGCCGACCAGCAGGTGCTGCGCGACCGGCTGCGCGGGCACATCTTCGCGGTGGCCGAGTCGCTGAGCGACCGGTACGGCCGGTTCGGCTCCGACACCAACCCACTGGACGCGTTCGACGTGGTCAACGAGGTGGTCAACGACAGCGGCGAGTACTCCGACGGCCTGCGCCGCAGCGAGTGGTACCGGATCCTCGGCGAGGAGTTCATCGACCTGTCGTTCCAGTACGCCGACGAGGCGTTCAACGACATGTACGCGGTGGCGGACACCGATCCGGTCGCCTTGTTCATCAACGACTACAACACCGAACAGAGCGGCAAGCAGGCGCGCTACCACGCGCTCGTGGAGCGGCTGCTCGACCGGGGGGTGCCGCTGGACGGGGTGGGACACCAGTTCCACGTGTCGCTGTCGACACCGGTCGGCAGCCTCGAAACCACGTTGGAGAGGTTCGCCGGTCTGCCGGTGGTCCAGGCGGTCACCGAGCTCGACGTCACGATCGGGACCCCGGTGACCCAGGCCAACCTGATCGAGCAGGGCTACTTCCTGCGGGACGCGTTCCGGATCTTCCGGGCGTACAGCGAGGAGCTGGCCGTCGTCACCGTGTGGGGGCTGACCGACGGCCGGTCGTGGCGATCCGACAGCGGCGCCCCGCTGCTGTTCAACGACGGGTACCAGGCCAAGCCGGCGTACTACGGCGCGGTCGACGCGGAGCTGCCGGCCCGGCTGCGCACCGCGAACGTCTTCGCCGGCGACGTCGCGTTGTCCGCCGGGGTCACCTCGGATCTCACCTGGCGCAAGCTGCCCCTGCATCAGGTGGAGGAGACGGCGGGGTTCCAGCTGCGCTGGTCGGCCGACCGGCTGACCGCGTACGTCTCGGTCACCGACGCTGACCCGTCGTCGGACGACCGGGTCGAGTTCGTGCTCGACGGCGAGACGTACCCGGTGTTCCGGGACGGATCGGGGGACGTACCGGCGGTGGCGGCCGAGCGGGACGGCGGTTACGCCGTCGTCGCGCAGCTGCCGCTGTCCGACCCGGCCGAAGGTGGCACCGTCCCCTTCGACGTGCGGGTCACCGACGACGGAGGCACCACCGGCTGGGCCACGGCCGGCACCGTCGGCACCCTCACCCTGGTCGAGGAGCTGTCCTACCTGGAGGTGGTACGGACGCCGAGCGCACCGGCCATCGACGGTACGGTCGACCCGGGCTGGTCGCACGCGAACCAGGTCACCACCGCCAAGCAGGTGTCCGGCACCGACGGAGCGGTGGCCACCGTCCGGACCCTGTGGCAGGACCAGACGTTGTACGTGCTGGCCGAGGTGGCCGACCCGGTGGTCGACGTCACCGGCTCCGATCCGTGGACGCAGGACTCGGTGGAGATCTACGTCGACGCCGGCAACGCGAAGAACGGCCCCTACCGCTACGACGACACACAGATCCGGATCAACGCCGACAACGTCGTCTCGTTCGGCACCGGGGACGAGGCGTTCCAGGCCGGCCGGTTGACCAGCGCGGTGGTGCGTACCGACACGGGCTACACCGTCGAGGCGGCGATCAGTCTGCTCGAGTACGGCGGCCTGGGCACCTTCCACGGGCTGGACTTCCAGGTCAATGACGCCGCCGATGGTGCCCGTACGGCGATCCGCAACTGGGCCGAGCAGAACGGTGTCGGCTACCAGACGACCGCGCGGTGGGGGGTCGGCCGGCTGGTCGACGGCACCAACGTCGACGTGGCGTTCGAGCCGATCACGCAGTGGAACTCGGACGGCGGCGGCGGGTACTGCACGGAGATCGTCGCCAGCAACGCCACCGATCAGCCGGTCGGCTGGCGGGCGGCGGTCGAGCTGCCCGGCGACATCTACACCGCGTGGAACTTCGAGCGGGAGTCGTTCGGCGACGGGACCTGGCGGATCACCGGCGTGGACTGGAACCGGACGTTGAAGCCGGGTGCCCGGACGTTCAGCGTCGGGTACTGCGCCACCTGGTGACCACCGCCCGGGGGGGGGGGGGCAGGCGTCGGTGCAACCCCCAAGCGACCCCCCGAAACCCCCCGACCCCCCACCCCCCCCGTCCCCCTCCCCCCCCCCCCCCCCCCCCCCAAACCCACACCACCC
>NZ_JBSWXD010000187.1:0-11549 GCF_056160425.1 Micromonospora sp. ABR4_055 | reverse complement strand
GCCGAACCCGGTGTGGACCGCGGCCGGTTCCGCAGTCGCCGGCCGGCCCACACCGCCGGTGACCCCCCTGCCCGCCGCCGGCCGGCCGCTGACGATCCAACGCAAGGCGGTCGCCGCGACCCTGTCCACCGGTGGTCCGGGGGCCGGCCCCGCAGGACGGCCGGCATCGACTGGCCTGGCTGCTGCGACGGGCGCCCCGGGCGTGACGGCCCGGCCGCGCCCGACCGCCGTGCCGGGGCCGGCGGTCACCGACCCGGCCGACTGGAGCGAGTTGACCGGTGCCCCGGGCCGAGCCGCCAGTGGACCTCATCTGACCTTCCGCGTCCCGGCAGCGCCGGACCGCCCCGCCCGGCCGGCAGCCGGAGTGCCGTCCGTCGCCCGACAGCGGCCGCCTGCCAGCGCCCCGGTCCAGGTGGTCACCGCGCGGCCGCCGGCGGCCCGACCGGTGCCACAGCTTCCGCTGTCCGCGGTGGCTGCTGTCGCGCCGGTCCACCCGGTCCCTGGCATCGTCGGCGTACCGTCGGTGGCCGGTAGGCCGTCCCACCCGTCGATGGTCGGCCCCGCGCGAGCGGCGACCGGGCATCGCGCTGTCGGTGCCGGCGGCCGCGGACCCGGTGCGCCTGACGTCGGCGGGCAGCGGCCGGGCGCTCCGGTGGTCGATCCGCCCCGTCCCGACCGTGGCGTGCCGCAGCTGCCTGTTCAGCCGGCCCCGCGGGTCGACGTCGGGCAGGTCACCGAACAGGTGCACGGCCGGATCATGCGCCGGTTGGCCGTCGAGGCGGAGCGTCGGGGGGTGCGGCGGTGAGCCTCAACAAGGCGGGTCTGGCCAACGCGCTGCTCGGGTTCGGCCCCGGTGGCGGAGGACTGCAGAAACTGACCATCGCCCACGACGGCGCGGATTTTGATCGCAACGGCCCGATCGAGGCGCTGTTCAATCCACACGAGATCACCCGGTCGCGGTCGGTCAGCTGGTACGCGCACGAGAGCGCCGGCAAGGGCAGCGCGTGGACGTGGAGCGGGCTGCAGCAGGAGTTCGCGGCCATGCAGCCCGCGACGCTGTCGCTCGAGCTGTTCTTCGACACCTACGAGTCGAGAGCGGAGTCGTCCATGTGGGCCCGGGCCACCTCGATGGTGACACCACCCAATCCGTTCCAGACCGGCGACGCGACCGACGTGACCGTGCTGACCGGCCGGGTGTCCCGGCTGGCCGAGTTCGACAAGGAGTTGCACCGGCCGCCGTTGTGCACCCTGTCCTGGGGTGCCTTCGCCGACATCTTCACCGGCGTGCTCACCCAGATCAGCGAACGGTTCACCATGTTCCTGCCCGACGGCACGCCGGTGCGGGCGACCGTTTCGTGCAGCTTTGTGGAGTCGCTCACCGACGCGCAGCTCAAGGAGCGTGAGCTGCACTCGTCCGACGTGCACAAGACGTGGGTGGTGCGGCGCAACGACACGTTGCACAGCATCGCCGCCGCCGAGTACCGGGATCCGCGCCTGTGGCGGCACATCGCCTCGGCCAACGGCATCGTCAACCCCCGTGACCTGCGTCCCGGCACGGTGCTGACCATCCCGCGGTTGAGCTGAGCGGAGAACCAGGTGATGCAGACTGCCGAGTCGGGGCCGGACTTCGAGATCCGGTGCGGTGGCCGGCGCCTGCCGCCGGAAGCCCACAAGGACGTGGAGTCGGTGACCGTGCTGGAGGACCTGAACGCGCTGAGCATGTTCACCGTGACGTTGAAGAACTGGGACGCGGACCGGCTCGCGGTGACCTGGTCGGACTCGACGCTGTTCGCGGTCGGCACCGAGGTGCGGATCGCACTCGGGTATGTGAAGGACCTGCACCTGGCGATCATCGGGGAGATCACCAGCCTGGAGCCGTCGTTTGTGGAGGGCCGTCCGCCGATGCTGACCGTCCGGGGCTACGACCTGCGTCACCGGTTGGCCCGCCGGCAGCGGACCAGGACCTTCACCCGGACCAGGGACAGCGCCATCGCCCGCCAGTTGGCCGAGGCGGCCGGTCTGCGTGCCGACGTGACCGACACCGGCACCGATCTCGACTACGTGCTGCAGAACAATGAGACCGATCTGGAGTTCCTGCAGCGGCGGGCGGGACTGATCGGGTACGAGATCCATGTACGGGACAAGGTGCTGACCTTCCGGCCGCCGCAGCACGGCCGGTCACCGGCGGCGAAGCTGCACGTCGGTGACGACATCTCCCAGTTCACCCCCCGGCTGCGCACGATGGGCCAGATGGCCGAGCATTCCGTGCGGGGCTGGGACGTGACCGGTAAGAAGGCCGTCGTCGCCGTGGCCGGCTCCGGTCCCGGACCCACCACGACGGGCGCGGTGACCGGCCCCCGGCAGGTCGGCCGGGTCTTCGGCAGGACCAGGTCGACCAGGGTGGACCTGTCGGCACCGAACCAGGCCCGTGCCGACCAGCTCGCCCGGGGGCAGTTCGACGACCTGGCGTTGAGCTACGTCACCGGCGAGGCCGAGTGCGGTGGACAACCTCGGCTGCACGCCGGTGAGGTGGTGCGGATCGAGGGGGCGGGCGCGACGTTCAGCGGCGACTACTACGTCGTCTCCGTCAGCCATGCGGTGACCGCCGCGCACGGCTACCGGTCCAGCCTCGAAGTACGGAGGAACGCGGCGTGACGGACGTCTACCACCAGTTGGTCGGTCGGGAGCCGGCCTACCCGGACGGGCGGTACCACGGGGTGGTGATCGGTATCGTCACCAACAACAGCGACCCGGACGGTCTGGCGCGGGTCAAGGTGGCGCTGCCCTGGCTGGCCGACGACGTCGAGACCGACTGGGCGCGGGTGGCCTCGCCGATGGCCGGCCCCGGCCGCGGCTGCTACTTCCTGCCCGAGGTCGGCGACGAGGTCCTGGTCGCCTTCGAACACGGCAACCCGGAGATCCCCTACGTCGTCGGAGGGTTGTGGAACGGCAGGGACGCCCCACCGGTCGACAACGACGACGGCAACAACGACGTACGGGTGATGGTCTCCCGCAGCAAGCACGTGATCCGGCTGATCGACACCAAGCAGGACGAGCGGATCGAGATCGTCGACGGCAGCGGCAGGAACAGCATCGTCATCAGCACGAAGGACAACCAGATCACCGTCACCGCCGACGCGGACGTGGTGATCTCCGCCGGCGGCCGGTTGCGGCTGGCCGGCGCGGGCGTCGAGATCACCTCCACGGCCGATGTCAAGGTCGAGGCGAAGTCCGCGCTCGCGGTGAAGTCCAGCGGCCAGCTGGACATCAAGGGCAGCCAGGTCAACATCAACTGAATGGGGGGTGAGATCACATGGGACAGTTCGCGGCGAAGCAGGGTGACCGGGTCAACGCGACCGACATCCACGTCGTCATGGTGCCCGGGGCACCCGCGCCGACTCCTACACCGTTGCCGCATCCCTTCACCGGGATCATCAACGGCGGGCTGAGCGCCGATGTCAAGATCATGGGGAAGCCGGCGGCGGTGGCCGGCTCCACCGCCGAGAACACCCCGGCGCACGTACCCACCGCGCCCGGCACGTCGTTTCAGAAACAGCCGTCGAACACGGCCACCCTCGAAGGCGGCAGCGCGACCGTGAGGATCAACGGAAAGCCGGCGATCAGGTCCGGTGACCTCGCGTCGACCTGCAACGATCCGCAGGACCTGCCCAGCGGCGCGGTCCTGGCCACGGGTACGGTGACGATCGGGTGACCAGCGCGGTGAACCACGGATTCCTCGGCACCGGCTGGGCGTTCCCACTCGGCTACGAGCCGGGGCAGGGCATCCGGCTCAGCGACGACGGCGCGGCCCTGATCCGCCAGTCGATCGGGCTCATCCTCGGCACCGCGCCCGGTGAGCGGGTGATGCGGCCGGACTTCGGCTGCGGCATCCACGACCTCGTGTTCGACGTCAACGACGTCGGCACCGCCGGGCGGATCAGCCGGTCGGTGCGGGAGGCACTGGCCCGCTGGGAACCACGGATCGACGTGCTGGACGTCTATGCCGCACCCGACCCCGACGACCGGCGCCGCCTGCTCATCGAAATCAACTACCAGGTGCGTTCGACCAACAGCCGGTTCAATCTCGTCTACCCCTTCTACCTGGCATGACCGGACAGCCCCCACCCATCGACCCCCGCGACCGCGAGGCGCTCGCCGCGCAGACCGCCGCGCTGGCGACCCGGTACAGCGGCTGGCGGCCGCCCACCGACGGGCGGCGGGACGCCGGTCAGGCGCTGATCGGCATCTTCGCCCGCTACGCCGAACTGGTGGTGCAGCGGCTGAACCAGGTGCCGGAACGTGACTACCTTGCGTTTCTCAACCTGATCGGGACCCGGCCGGCGCCGCCGCGTCCGGCCCGCGTGCCGCTCACCTTCGCTCTGGCCCAGGGCAGCCAGACCGAAGCGGTGGTCCCGGCCGGCACTCAGGTCGCGGCCACCCCGCGCGACGGCGAGGACGACGAGGTCGTCTTCGAGACCGTGACCGATCTGGTGGTCACCCCGGCCCAGTTGCGGACCGTACTGGTCGACGACGCACCGCAGGACGCCTACGCCGACCGCAGTGCCATGGCCACCGGCCAGCGGGACGAGCCGTTCGACGCCTTCAACGGCGATCAGCCGGTGCCGCACCGGTTCTTCGTGGCCTGCGACCCGGTTCTCGCCGCCGAGGGAACCAAGACGGTCACCCTGGCACTGACCGCCTCGCACGCCGCCCTGCTCGCCGAGTGGCCGATCTCCTGGGCCTACTGGGACGGCGCCCGGTGGCATCCGGTCGAGGCCGGGACGACGCTGTGGGACGGTGCCTGGACGGTGACGTTGGCCGATCTGCCGCCACTGCCTGCGTACGATGTGGACGGCACCACCGCTGGTTGGCTGCGCGCGCAGCTCGACATGCCGATGCCGCAGCCGGTCTCCGGGCTGGCGCTCGACGCCGTCGCGTCCGGCCGTCGGACCCCGCAGGCCGCCGTCGACGGGTTCTACCCGTTCGGCGAGAGCAGTCAGGTCCGGTGGTGCTACCTCAGCGTCGGTGTGGTGGTCCCCGGCACGGTGGCCCGGCTCGCGGTCACCCTGGCCCGGCCCGGCACGCCCGCCGACCCGGCGACCCCGGTGCGGCTGGTGTGGTCGTACAAGGTCGGCGACGAATGGCGGCGGCTGGGCGAGTCCGGCACGGCGACGGCGGAGTCCGACGGCGACGCCGCCGGGGAACTGGTCGACAGCACGCTCGCGTTCACCGCCGACGGCGAGGTCAGTTTCCGGGTGCCGGCCGACTGGCCGGCCGAGCTGTTCCAGGGACGGCCGGGCCACTGGCTGCGGGCCGAGATCGTCGACCACGGGGCGACGTACGCCATCCTGCCCCGGCTGGCGGCGTTGTCCGTCGGCTACGACTGGGAACTGCCCGTCGTCACCGGCATCGACGCGCGGGTGCAGACGCCACCGGATCCGGTGGCGTTGCCGCAGGCCTTCAGCAACACCAGCCCACTGGACGTGACCAGGGACTTCTATCCCTTCGGCGAACAGCCACGGTTCAACGACACCTGCTATCTGGCGTGCCCGGCGAGCCTGGTCTGGCCGGGTGCGGAACTCGTCGTCGACGTGACGCTGACCAACGGGCCGGCCGACCAGGCGGATCCCGTGGTGCCGCCGGTACGCACCGATGGCGACCCACGACTCGTCTGGGAGGCATGGGACGGCGCGGCGTGGCGGGGGGTGATGGTCGACGACCCGCAGTACGCCTTCACCGACAGCGCCACCGTGACGCTCACCCCACCGGACGGGTTCGCGCGCACCGAGGTGAACGGCGTCGAGGCGCACTGGGTGCGGGTCCGGCTGATCGGCGGCGACTACGGGGTCGCGGCCCACTACACCCGCAACGACGACGGAGGCTACGAACTGGTCGACGCCACCTTCGCTCCGCCGGTCGTCACCAGGTTGTCGTGGCGGTCCCGGGCCGGGCTGGCGGCTGCGGTCCCGGCCCAGGCCTGTGTGACCGAGAACGACTTCCGTCTCGTCACTCACCACCGCGACGGTGACGAGCGGTGGCAGATCACCCCCTTCACCCCCAATCCGCACCGGGACCGAGCTCTCTACCTCGGCTTCGACCAGCCGTTCGACAACCGGCCGGTCACGCTCTACCTGCAGGTCGAACCACCGGCACCCGAGGACGTGGTGGCCGACCGGCTGGCCGGCGCCGACCTGACCGACCGGGCCGACCTGGTGTGGGAGTACAGCGGTGCCGACGGTTGGCGGCCGTTGATCGCGGTCGACGAGACCGGGACGCTGGGCGACCGCGGCGTGGTCCGCTTCGTCGGTCCTCCGGACCTGACCGCCCGGGAGTCGTTCGGTCAGCACCGGTGCTGGTTGCGACTGCGACACCGGCGTGGCGGCTTCGCGATCCCACCACGGCTGCGTCGGGTCTCGCCGAACACGACGTGGGCTACGCAGACGACCACCATCACCGGGGAGATCCTCGGATCGGGCCTCGCCGAGGCCGGCCAGCGGCTGGCCACCGCGCAGACACCGGTGCTGGCCGACCAGCGACTCGTCGTCCGCGAGCCGCAGCGGCCGTCACCGGCGGAGGAGGCCGCGCTCGTCGAGGCCGACGGCGCGGGTGCCGTCACGGCCGCCGACGATGCGGGGCAGGTCTGGGTACGCTGGCACGAGGTGACGGACTTCCACCGCTCCGGGCCAGGGGACCGCCACTACACGATAGACGCCGCCACCGGCGAGATCGGATTCGGTGACGGGCAGGCGGGGCAGGTGGTGCCGATCGGGCAGAACAACGTCCGGATCACCTACCGCACGGGCGGCGGCGAGCGGGGCAACCGACCTGCGGACACCATCGCCACGTTGAAGTCCGCGGTTCCCTACCTGGACTCGGTGACCAACCTCGAGCCCGCTTCCGGCGGGTCCGGCTGGGAGCCGATGGAGCGGGTGCGGACACGGGGGCCCAAGGCGCTACGCCACCGTGACCGGGCGGTCACGGTCGACGACTTCGCGGACCTCGCGTTCGAGTCCTCGGCCGAGGTGGCCCGGGCGCAGGCGGTGTCGCCCAGCGGGTTCGATCCGTTCGACCTGTGGCTGGACCCGGACCAACAGCCGGGCGGTGAGCATCAGCAGGCTGACGCAGGTGGGGTCGGGGTCATCGTGGTCCCGTTCTCCACCGCCGCCCGACCGGTGCCCAGCCTGGGTCTGTTGCGTCAGGTGGACCGGCACCTGCGGGCGCGGTGCGCGCCGACCGTCGGCCTGTGGGTGGCCGGCCCGGAGTGGATCGAGGTGACCGTCACCGCCACCGTGGTGGCCGGCGACCCGACGGCCGCCGGGCTGATCCAGGCGCGGGTCGAGCAGGTCCTGGACCGTTTCCTGCATCCGCTGACCGGCGGACCGGACGGCACCGGCTGGGCGTTCGGCCGCAAGCCGCACCGTTCGGACATGTACGCGGCGGTCACAGCAGTCGACGGGGTCGACCATGTCCGCGAACTCGAGGTGGTGCAGGTGGCCCGGTCCGAGTCGCTCGGCGAGCGGTTGGCGGCGGTCCTCGGCCGTTCGCTGGCGCAGGGCGCGGCCGAGCCGGTTGCCGCGGACCTGACCCGGTGGCTGGCACGTGCGCTGGTCTATTCCGGGCGACACCAGATCACCGTGACCCTTCCAGCGTGAGGACCGCCGTGCCGATTCCGTTGCCGAACCTCGACGACCGCGACTACGACGACCTCGTCGGCGAGGCACGGTCGCTCATCCCGGTCCTGCTGCCGGAGTGGACCGATCACAACCCCAGCGACCCCGGCGTCATCCTGGTCGAGATGCTGGCCTGGTTGACCGAGATGCAGCTGTACCAGGTCAACCAGATTCCGCAGAGCCACACCCGGAACTTCCTGCAGCTGCTCAACGGCCCGGAGTGGACACCTCCGACCACCGGTGGGCTCGACGCCGCCGTCCGGCAGAGCCTGGCCGACCTGCATGAGCGCTACCGGGCCGCGACCGCGGACGACTACGAGTACCTGGTCGGCACGGTATGGCCGGCGCAGCGACAGCCCGCCGGGCCGGACCGGGTGCGGCGGGTCCGGTGCGTGGCGGGTCGTGACCTCGCCGGTACGGATCCGGCCGCTGTCGCCCCGGCACACGTCAGCGTCGTCGTCGTCCCGGCGCCGGGTACGGAGACCGACACCCATCCGGTGCCGACCGAGGAGCTGACCACCGAACTGCACGACTTCCTGGCCCCGCGTCGGCTGCTGACCGTACGTCACCATGTCGTCGGCCCGCAGTACGTCGACATCGGGATCTCGGCCGATCTGGCATTGCGCGAGGATGCTCCGCCGACCGAGGCGCTCGCCGACGCTCGGGCCCGGCTGCACCGGTTCTACGACCCGTTCACCGGCGGTACCGGCGGCACCGGCTGGCCCTTCGGACAGGGAGTCCACCCGTCCGAGGTGTATGCGGTACTCGAGCAGTCACCCCTGCTCGACTACATCGAGAACGTCCAGCTCGCCCTGGTCGGCGCCGGTGGTGGCGTCGGTGCCGGTGACACGGGGGGCAGCGTCGCGCTGGACGTGCACCAACTGCCCCGGCTGGCCCGCCTGGACCTGGTCGGCTACGACGGCTACGGCCGGACCTACCCGCCCGGCGGGGAGGGCGCACGATGAGCCGGTACCTCGATCATCTCCCGGTGATGTTCCGGGAGGACCCGTTCGCCGGCCGGTTCCTGCTGGCCTTCGAGGCGATCCTGACCGGCCGCGACGACGTCGAGGGTCTGGAACAGACCATCGGACGTTCGGCCGACTACATCGATCCGGTGCACACCGGTGAGGACTTCCTGCCGTGGCTGGCCGGCTGGGTGGCGTTGAGCCTTCGCGCGGACTGGGACGTGGACACCAAACGCGGCTTCATCCGGGAGGTCGTGCCGTTGTACCGGCAGCGGGGGACCCTGGCCGGGCTGCGCCGGATGCTGGAGATCTACCTGCGCCCGTTGGCCGACCAGGTGACCCGGGAGGACGTGGTGATCCTGGACGGGTACGACACACCCGCCCACTACTTCCAGGTACAGCTGACTCTCGGCGCCGCCGACGGCGACGAGTTGCGCAGGGTGCAGGAGACCGCACGGGCGATCATCGACCGGGAGAAGCCGGCCCACACGTTCTACGCGCTCAAGGTCGTGGTGCCCACGATGCGGCTGGTCTCCGAGGAGCTGAAGGAACGCGAAGGCGGCAAGCCGGAGCGGCTCGTCCTCAACCGCAACACGTTGCTCGGCACGCGCGACTCGACCTGAAACCGGAGGAGGTCCGATGGCGGACTACACCCAACCTGACGTCGTCTCGAAGCGTGTCCGCTTCTTCGACGGGCAGTTCCTGGAGGACCAGGACTTCATCGACGAGCAGAGGTTCCACCTGGACCGTGAGCGTCGGCAGAGCCGGCTGCTGCGGCTCACCGGCGTCAGCGAGGGCCTGGGCCTGGCCGCCGCGGACGAGCCGTTCCGGGTCACGGTGTCCGCGGGGATGGCGGTCGACGCCCTGGGCCGGCACCTCGTCCTGGCAGCCGCCGCCGAACTGCCGCTGGGTACGGCATTCGCCAACCAGCAGAACGTCGAGGTACGCCTGGCCTACCAGGAGTCCGCGACGGACGTGGGACAGACCGGGGACGGCGGTGTCGGCGCCCGGCGTTGGGAGGAACGTCCGAAGGTGGTGGTGGTCGCCCCGAACGGGACGACGGCGGTCGCTCCCGCCGAGGCGGAGCCCGATCTGGACGGGCCGACGGTGCTGCTCGGTCGAATCACGGTGGCCGACAACGGCGACGTCGCGGTGCACGGCACCACCGCCGAGCTGTCCAGTCTGTCGATGACGGGCGGCATCGGTGTCGGTGTCGCCGCCGGCACCGGTCTCGACGTGGGCGACTTCGATCACCAGGACCGGCATCTGACGTTCCGGGTCGCCGCCGACGACCAGCACCGCAGCGGGGTCCGGTTCTGGGCCGGCGCGACCAACCAGGGATTCTCCGTGGAGTACGACGGACGGTCAGCGGCCGGACGCGGCCTGCACGTGCGAACCCACGAATCGGACGCGGACGGAACGACCAGGCTCTTCATCGGCACCGACGGACATGTCGGCGTGGGCACCGCCGACCCGCGGGACACCGCCGGTTGGGGGCGGGTGGTCGATGTGGTCGGTACCGGGAGCACCAGGCTGTCGGTACGTACGGCGAACGTGGACGGTCGGGTGACGGCGCACGACGGGGGCGTGTTCGGTGCGCCGCCGGGGATGGTCGTCGGCACCGCGACCGGCAGCCCGCTGACCCTCGTCACCGGTCAGGCCGCCCGGCTGAGTATCAACGCCGCCGGGCACGTCGGCATCGGTACCGCCGATCTGTCGGGCGCATTCGGTTGGGGGCGGGTGGTCGATGTGGTCGGTACCGGGAGCACCAAGCTGTCGGTACGTACGGCGAAGGTGGACGGTTGGGCGATGGCGCACGACGCGGGGATGTTCGGTGCGCCGGCGGGGATGATCGTGGGGACCGGGACGGCGAGCGCGTTGACGCTGGTCACCAACCAGGCTGCCCGGCTCAACATCAACACGGCCGGCCAGATCGGGGTCGGCACCGTCGCCGTCGCCGGGCATCAGCTGGCGGTCCGGGCCGAGCACCGGCATCTGCTGTTGCGCCGGGAGGCGGGCGAGGTCCAGCCGGGACGGAAGCTCGTCTTCCTGGAGTTGCAGCAGGCCGACACGACCCCGCCGACCGTGTCGCCCACGACGCTCGCCATCCGGTTCCACCACGGCGGCCGGTACGCGTACCAGCTCGAAGTGGACCCGGCCGGTTTTCACTTCCGGGCCGCTGACGGCGAGCCCCGTAGCATCCACGCCGGGCAGGTGACCGCGCAGACGGTGCGTATCGGTGACGTCGTCGTCGGTGAGCGTGAGCTGAGGATCCTGAGGAAGCTGGCTGACAACGAGCTGGTCTGCAAGCTGCGCAACACCTACTACGACAGCTACATCTGGGACAGTGGCCAGAAGCGTGGCGACAGCCCGTACCGGTACGCCCTCACCTGGATCCCGGGGCAGCCGGTCGCCTCGCACACGAAGACCTTCTGGCAGTTCGAAATCTCCGACCAGTGACAGACGACCCACGACGGGACGGATCAGGTATGCGGGAGCAAGTGGAGCAGCGGGTCGCCGAGCTGGAGGCCGAGTTGCGGGCCGGTCAGCAGATGCTCGCCGAGGTGGAGGCCCGGCGGGCCGACATCCAGCAGACCCTGCTGCGGATCACCGGTGCCATCCAGGTGCTCAACGAGTTGCTGGCTGTCGGGCCGTCGGCCGGGCCGGTCGCCGCCGGCACCGCGACGGACGCGGTCGGCACCCCGGCGGCCACCGCCGGCACCGGCACGGCCCCGGGGGCGGTGCCGGACCGGCTGGTGCCCCAGCCGCTGTGATCAGCGGCGGTCGGCCGGGGCGGGGGGGGGGGGGGGGGGGGGGGGGGGGAGCGAACAAGGATGAATAGTTGAGACCAAAACCAAAAAACCAGCCCACACACCAGCCCATAAATTCCGCCTTCCTCCCCCACCCCCCCCTC
>NZ_JBSWXD010000186.1:0-11640 GCF_056160425.1 Micromonospora sp. ABR4_055 | reverse complement strand
GGAGAGGATGGGAGGCAGCGGAAGAGGGGGAGAAGAGACATTTGAGGACGTGCACGGCTGGGCAGCCCGCCCCCCCGCCCGCACCGGGCCGGTCACCGCGGTCGAGGTGGCCGCCGCGCTGCGCCCGGTGGTGGCCGACCTGACCGGCGGGTGCCAGCGGTCTGTCGGTGGGTGACGATGATCTGACGGCCGGCCGCCGACCTGACCGGCCGGGAACCTGCCCGATCAGGTGACCGGTCAGTAGGCTGGCCTCATGTGGCAGGCAGAGGTGCGGGTCGACCTGGACGCGATCCGGGAGAACGTGGCCCGGCTGCGGGCCGGCACCAGCGCCGAGCTGATGGCGGTGGTGAAGGGCGACGGGTACGGCCACGGCATGGTGCCGGCGGCCCGGGCCGCACTCGACGCCGGAGCGGACTGGCTGGGCGTCTGCACCCTCGGTGAGGCGCTGGAGCTGCGCGGTGCCGGACTGACCGGGCCGGTGCTGGCCTGGCTGCTCAGCCCCGGACTGCCCCTGCACGAGCCGGTCGCCGCCGACGTCGACCTCGGCGTCGGCAGCCGCGCCCTGCTGTCCGAGGCCGTCGCCGCGGCCCGACTCGCCGGCCGGCCGGCCCGGTTGCATCTCAAGATCGACACCGGGTTGTCCCGGGGTGGGGCCACCGGCGACGACTGGCCCGAGCTGGTCGAGACGGCCGCCAAAGCGCAGTCCGACGGCACCGTCGAGGTGGTCGGGGTGTGGAGCCACTTCGTCTTCGCCGACGCGCCCGGGCACGCCACCATCGACCGGCAGCTGGCGGCGTACCACGACGGGCTCGCCGTGGCCAGCCGGTACGGGCTGCGCCCCCGCTACCGGCACCTGGCCAACTCCGCGGCCACCCTGACCCGGCCGGACACCCACTTCGACCTGGTCCGGCCCGGTATCGCCTGCTACGGGCTGTCCCCGGTGCCGGGCGAAGGCTTCGGTCTACGGCCGGCGATGACCGTCCGCGCCCGGGTGATGCTGGTCAAGCGGATCCCCGCCGGGCAGGGCGTCTCCTACGGGCACACCTACCACACCAAACGGGAGAGCACTCTGGCCGTGGTGCCGCTCGGCTACGCCGACGGGGTGCCCCGGCACGCGTCCAACACCGGGCCGGTGCGCCTCGGTGGCCGGACGCGCCGGATCGCCGGCCGGGTGTGCATGGACCAGATCGTGCTCGACTGCGGCGACGACGAGATCAACGCTGGGGAGGTGGCCACATTGTTCGGTGACGGACGCGACGGCGGCCCGACCGCCGACGACTGGGCCGACGCGGTCGGCACCATCAACTACGAGATCGTCACCCGGTTCGGTAGCCCCCGGGTGCCCCGGATCTACCAGGACAGCCGGCCATGAGCGGGCAGCGGGCCGGTGCGCAGAAGGTGGCCCGGACCGCCGGCATCGTCGGCGCGGTCATCGGCGTCGCGGCTGCCGGGGTGACCGCGACGGTCACCGTCGAACGCGCCCTGGTGCGCCGGCTCAAGCGGGAGGTGGCGGACCGGTACGCCGACGAACCCTTCGGCGAGCTGCCCTACGACGAGACCCGGGTGGTCACCGCGGCCGACGGCACCGACGTCTACGTGGAGATCGTCGAGCCGGACGACGCGGCACCGCTGCGGCCGACCATCGTCTTCGTGCACGGCTACTGCCTGGACATGGGGACCTTCCACTTCCAACGCCGGGAGCTGACCCGGCAGGGAGAGTACCGGTTGGTCTGCTACGACCAGCCCGGCCACGGCCGCTCCGGCCGGCTGGAGTCCGGCGACTACGAGATCGACGCGCTCGGTGAGACGCTGCGGGCGGTCATCGAGCAGGCCGCCGGCGACGGCCCGTTGATCCTGGTCGGACATTCGATGGGCGGCATGACCATCATGGCCCTGGCCCAACGGCATCCGGAGCTGTTCCGCGACCGGGTGGTCGGCACCGTACTGATGGCGACCTCGGGCAGCCTGGTCGACGAGGCCCGGCTCGGTCTGCCGGCGATCCTCAGCCGGGCCGGCTCGCCGCTGCTGATGCTGGTCAACAACGCCACCCGGCTGACCGGTCCAGTGATCGACCGGCTGCGGGTGGCCACCGCCGACCTCGCCTGGCTGCTGACCCGCCAGTACGGCTTCGGCACCGACCGGCCCAGCCCGGCGCTGGTCAGCTACGTGGAGCGGATGAACTCGCGGACCTCGGCGGAGACCGTCACCCGGTACGTGCGTACCCTGCTGACCCACTCCCGGTACCCGGCGCTCGCGGTCCTGGAGAGCAGCCCCACGCTGGTCATCGTCGGCGACAAGGACATGATCACCCCGGTGACCCACTCGGAGGAGATCCTGCGCCGGCTGCCCGACGCCGACTACGTGAGGATCCCCGACGGCGGGCACGTGGTGATGCTGGAACACGCCGACCGGGTCAACGCGGTGCTGGTCGCGTTCCTTGCGAAAATCGCCCGATGACTGTCCGGATCCCGCTACCCGAACTGGCCGACACCCACGACCTCGGCCGCCGCCTCGGCCGGCTGCTGCGCCAAGGCGACCTGGTGGTGCTGACCGGTCCGCTCGGCGCCGGCAAGACCGCGCTGGTGCAGGGGATCGGCGACGGCCTCGGGGTACGCGGCGACGTCACCTCGCCGACCTTCGTCATCGCCCGGGTACACCAACCGGATCCGTCCCGGGGCGGCTCGCTCACCCTGGTGCACGCCGACGCGTACCGGCTCGGCGACGCGCCCGACCCGCGGGTTGAGATCGACGACCTCGACCTGGACGCCGACATGGACCGGGCGGTCACCGTCGTCGAGTGGGGCGAGGGGATGGTCGAGCAGCTCGCCGAGGCGCACCTGCTGGTCCGCATGCACCGGGCCGAGGACGACTCCCGGACCGCCGAGTTGATTGGGCGGGGCCCCGGCTGGTCGGGTCGGCTCGCCGGGCTGGACCAGCCGGCCGGCCATGCTGGACGGTGATGTCGTAGGCCACCCGTAGAGTGCCGGACGGCGCGCAGCTGTCCATGAGGACGGGCGGCGGCCACCACCGAGGCGTGACGAAAGGCTCCCGAGATGCTCGACCTGCTGGCCATGTTGCCTCCTGCCTGGGCCACCGCGCTCACCCCGCACCTGGACCCGGCCGGCACCACCGCGCTCGGCCGGTACGTCGCCGACGAGTACGCCGACCAGACGGTGTACCCGCCGGTGGCGGACCTCTTCACCGCTTACCGGCTGTGTCAGCCGGAGCAGTGCCGGGTGCTTATCCTCGGCCAGGACCCGTACCACCGGGCCGGGCAGGCCCACGGGCTCAGCTTCAGCGTCCGCGACGGGGTATCGGTGCCGCCGTCGCTGCGCAACGTATTCAAGGAGCTGGGCACCGATGTCGGGGTGCCGATGCCGCGCAGCGGTGACCTGACCGGCTGGGCGGCCCAGGGCGTGCTGCTGCTCAACGCGGTGCTCACCGTGCGGCAGGGCCGGCCCGGCTCACACGCCGGCAAGGGCTGGGAGGAGTTCACCGACGCCACGATCGCCGCGCTCGACGCCCGCGACCAGCGGGTCGTCTTCCTGCTGTGGGGCGGCTACGCGCGCAAGAAGCGCGGGCTGATCACCAACCCGGGGCACGTCGTGCTGGAGGCCGGCCACCCCAGCCCGATGAACCCGCGGGGTTTTCTCGGCAGCCGGCCGTTCAGCGCCACCGACAAGGCGCTGGCCGACGCCGGCCTGCCCGGCATCGACTGGAGCCGGACCGGCGGTGCCGATCAGCCGGTGGCCGGCTGACCGGTCAACCGCCGCGCCCCGGTACCGGCTGACCGCTGCGGCCCGCCCGGTGCCGGTCCAGTAGCCGGGCGACGCCCGGATCGGCGATCGCCAGCTCGGCCAGCGGCACCACCGGGTAGTGCCGCTCGCCGTGCCGTACGTCGATCGACTCGGGGAGTTTGTCGCACATCCGGGCGTGGATCTCACCGGCTATCGTCTGCCACCGGAGTGGATGCGGCTCGCGTGGATCGACCGGAATGTGCCGGTACTCCTGCCAGCGGTCCATCCACCGGCTCGCGTACCGGCCGGTTAGCCATTCGGTGATGGCGTCCGCCTCGGACCAGAGCAGGGCCACGTGCACCCCGGGTGCCGGCACCGGCGCGCCCTGCAGCAGTGCGGCGGTCGGACCGTCGAAGACGTAGCTGATTCCGTCGACGTGGCGGCGGAACCGCTCGACGTCGGTGTCCAGGAGCCGGTCATCGATCCCGCGGCCGGCGAGTTGCGCTATCTGCTGGTCCACGTCCTCGTCGAGGTCCTCGACTCCGACCACGAGTTGCCGGCCCAGCGCCGCGAACAACCGCTCGACCAGTGGCAGCGCCGCGCCCCGGTGACCGGACTCGACCCTGGCTACGGTGGTTTGCGCGATTCCGGTGGCCGTGGCCAGATCCCGCTGGGTCAGCCGGCGGAGTTCGCGTTCCTGCCGCAGCAGCCGGCCGACCTCCCCGCCGAGCCGGGTCGACGATTCCATGCGCTGATGCTCCCTGTCCGGTACCGATAATGTCCATCCTCGACGGATGTCCGGTTCCCGACCGGCGGCGCGTGACCGGCTGGTTGGACTCCCGGGCGGCCGGACTTGGACCGGACTCGGACCGGACCGGGCCAGGTTCGGCGCGGGGGACATGGTCTCTCTCCAGGCTTGATGCACCTGTGGCATCAAGATGCACGTGTGGCATCAGGTCCGGAGAGTATGAGTGGCGGGCGATACGCGCGACACGCGCGACACGCGCGACGCGGGGGGTCGCGGGGGGTCGCGGGGGGTGTGGGGGGTGTGGGGCGACCCGACCACGGGCGCGCCGAGGGCAGCCAGGAGCCGGCCGCGGTGTCCGGTTAGGGTGCATACCGTGCTGGTACTGGTGCTGGATTCGTCGACTCCCGCGGTGACCGCCGCGCTGGCCGAGATCACCGACGACGTACGTCTGCTGGCCAGCCGACGTACGGTCGACGCGCGGGCGCACGGCGAACTGCTCTCCCCGCAGATCGCCGCCTGCCTGGCCGAGTCCGGCGCGGCGGCGGCGGACCTGACCGCAGTGGTGGCCGGGCTCGGCCCCGGGCCGTTCACCGGACTGCGGGTCGGTCTGGTCACCGCCGCCAGCGTGGCGCATGCCCTCGACATCCCGACGTACGGCGTCAACTCGCTCGACGCGCTCGGCTATGCCGCCGGCACCGACCTCGCCGGCACCGACCTCGCCGGCAGCGACGCCGCGACCGGCCGGGTGCTGGCTGCTACCGACGCGCGGCGCCGGGAGATCTACTGGGCGGTGTACGCCGCCGACGGTCGGCGGCTCACCGACCCGGCGGTCGACGCGCCGGCCGCCGTCGCCGAGGCCCTGGCGGGTCTCGGCGTCACCACGGCAGTCGGCGACGGCGCCCTGCGCTACGCCGAACTGCTCGGCGTACCGGTGCGACCCGAGCCCCGCTACCCGGACGCGCTGCCGCTGGCGCGGTTGGCGGCCGACCGGGTCCGCACCGCCGCGCTCACCGAGCCGTTGACCCCTTGCTACCTGCGCCGGCCCGACGCCGTCGCGGCGGCCGGACGCAAACCGGTGCTCCAGTGACCCAGGTCAGTGGGCAGCTGCGGACCGTCCGGTTCCGCTGGTGGCACATCGAACAGGCGGTACCGATCGAAGCCGACCTGTTCGGTGCCGAACAGTGGTCGGCCGAGATGTTCTGGAACGAGCTGGCCAACGGACACCACTACCTGGCCGTCGTCGACGGCACCGACCAGCTGGCCGGGTACGCCGGGCTGGCACTGGCCGGCGATCCGGCGACACCCGACGAGGCGTGGGTGCAGAACGTCGCGGTACGCCGGGACCACCAACGGCGCGGCGTGGGCCGGACCCTGCTGGCCGGGCTGCTCGACGAAGCCACCCGACGCGGGGCCGGCCGGACCTACCTGGAGGTCGCGGTGGACAACGCGCCCGCGCAACGGCTGTACGCGGCGTACGGTTTCGAATCGGTGGGTGTACGCCGTGGCTACTACCAACCCAGCAACACCGACGCTCTGGTGATGATGCGAGATGGCTGACGAACCACTGGTCCTCGGGATCGAGACCTCCTGCGACGAGACCGGGGTCGGCATCGTCCGCGGGCACACGCTGCTCGCCGACGCGCTGGCCTCCAGCGTGGCCGAACACGCCAGGTTCGGCGGCGTGGTGCCGGAGGTGGCCAGCCGGGCCCACCTGGAAGCGATCGTGCCGACGATGCGCCGGGCGCTCGACGACGCCGGTGTCACCCTGGCCGACATCGACGCGATCGCGGTGACCGCCGGCCCCGGTCTGGCCGGTGCTTTGCTGGTCGGCGTCGCGGCGGCCAAGGGCTACGCGATCGCCACCGACAAGCCGGTGTTCGGTGTCAACCACCTCGCCGCCCACGTGGCCGTCGACACCCTGGAGCACGGTCCGCTGCCGGAGCCGGCGATCGCCCTGCTGGTCTCCGGTGGGCATTCGTCGCTGCTGCTGGTCGACGACCTGACCGCCGGAGTCACCCCGCTCGGCGCCACCATCGACGACGCGGCCGGTGAGGCGTTCGACAAGGTGGCCCGGCTGCTCGGCCTGCCGTTCCCCGGCGGGCCGCCGATCGACCGGTCGGCTCGCGACGGTGACGCCGCGGCGATCGCATTCCCCCGTGGACTCACCGCGCCGAAGGACCTCGCCGCGCACCGGTTCGACTTCTCCTTCTCCGGACTGAAGACCGCGGTGGCCCGCTGGGTCGAAGCCCGGGAACGAGCCGGTGAACCGGTGCCGGTGGCGGACGTCGCCGCGTCGTTCCAGGAGGCGGTCTGCGACGTGCTGACCGCCAAGGCGGTCGACGCCTGCCGGGACCGGGGCGTCGAGACCCTGGTCATCGGTGGCGGGGTGGCGGCCAACTCGCGGCTGCGGGCGATGGCCGAGCAACGCTGCGAGCGGTACGGGATCCGGGTCCGGGTGCCCCGGCCGAAACTGTGCACCGACAACGGCGCGATGGTCGCCGCGCTCGGTTCGCATCTGGTCGCCGCCGGGGTACCGGCCAGCCGGCTGGACCTGCCGGCCGACTCCGCGCTGCCGTTGACCACGGTGAGCGTGTAATGTCCGGCGACGTGATCGTGCGGATGTGGGAGGCCAAGGCCGAGCCGTCCCGCCTGACCGAGTTGCTCACCTGGGTCTGCGACACCGCGCTGCCGGAGATCGAACACAGCCCGCTGCACCTGGCCAGTGAGGTCTTCTCGTCGACCGATGACCGGCTGGTGGTCATCTCGAAGTGGCGCAGCAGCCCGTTGTCGTTGCCGGAACCACCGCTGCGGCTGGTCACCCGTGCACCGCACAGCTGGGACTTCACCCAGGTCGACCGCTGAAGCCGCTGCCAGATCGTCCGGCGGAAACGGGAAAATAGGTGGATCGGTCACGTAAAGTAGCCGTACCGTCGCGATGTCATGTGGTCCCTGCCCGTCGCCGATCCCGGCGTAGCCGATCACCGGTCAGCCCTGCGTCTGCTGCGCTGGCTGGCCGGACGTGCCGGGGCGTCCGTGGCCTGGGGATCGGTGCTCAGCGTGGTCTGGATGGGCAGCCAGGCGTTGATGCCGGCGGTTGTCGGACATGCCATCGACGTCGGCCTCACCGCCCGCGATTCGCAGGCGCTGCTCGGCTGGTCGGTGGTGCTACTGGGGCTGGGGCTGGTCCAGGCGACGGCCAGCATCAGCCAGCACTGGTTCGGCGTGTTCAACTGGCTGTCCACTGCGTACCGCACGGTCCAGCTCACCGTACGGCAGGCCAACCGGCTCGGCGCCACCCTGCCGAAACGGCTGGCCACCGGCGAGGTGGTGAGCATCGGGACCGCCGACATGAGCAGTCTCGGCGGCGCGGTGGAGGTCGTCGCCCGGGCGGTCGGTGCGGTGGTGGCGATCGTCGTGGTCGCCGCGATCCTGCTCGGCACCTCCGTTCCGCTCGGGCTGGTGATCGTGATCGGGGTGCCGGTGCTGATGGCGGCCGTCGGGCTCGGCCTGCGGCCGCTGCACCGCCGCCAGCAGACGTACCGGGACCAGCAGGCCACCCTGGCGACCCTGGCCGGCGACATCGTGACCGGCCTGCGGATCCTGCGCGGCGTCGGCGGTGAACCGGCCTTCGCCGACCGCTACCGGGAGCAGTCGCAGGAGCTGCGGCGGCGCGGCGACCGGCTGGCCCGGGTCGAATCCTTCCTGGAGGCCAACCAGCTGCTGCTGCCCGGGATGTTCCTGGTGCTGGTGACCTGGCTCGGGGCGCGGCTCACTCTCGCCGGCGAGCTGACCGTCGGGCAACTGGTCGCCGCCTACGCGTACACCGCGTTCCTGACCGGTCCGATCCGGACGTTGACCGAGTTCCTGCACACCATGACCCGTGGCCACGTCGCCGCCCGCCGGGTCGCGGGCCTGCTCGCCATCACGCCGGAGTTCACCGACCCGGCCCGACCCCGCCGACTGCCGGACCGCGCCGGCGACCTGGTCGACTCCATGTCCGGCCTGCGGGTGGCCCCGTACCAGTTGACCGCCGTCGCGGCCACCGCGCCGGAGGACGTCGTCGGGCTCGCCGACCGGCTGGGGCGCTACCGCGACACCGAAGTCGCCCTGGCCGGCGTACCGCTGCGGGAGCTGGACCTGGCCACGGTCCGGCAGCGGATCCTGGTGACCGACATCGTCGACGCGCTGCCCGCCGATCCTGGTGCTGGTCGAGCCGACCAGCGCCGTCGACGCGCACACCGAGGTGCGGATCGCCGCCCGGCTGCGGGCGGCCCGGACCGGCCGGACCACTGTCGTCTGCACCACCAGCCCGCTGCTGCTGGAACACGCCGACCGGGTGGTGTTCGTCGACGCCGGCCGGGTGGTGGCCGACGGCAGTCACGCCGATCTGCTGCGCACCGAACCCGGGTACGCCGCCCTGGTGACCCGCGCCGAGTCGGTGGCGTCGACCGAGTCGGCGGCGTTGAGTGAGGTGGCGTCGTGACGGCGTTGCCGGTCGCGGACCGGGCCGAGGTCCGCCGGTACGCCCGTGTCCTGGTCCGCCGGCACCCACGGATGCTGGCCGGTGCTCTCGCGCTGCACGTGGGCGCCGCGGTCGCCGGGCTCGCCGCGCCCCGGCTGCTCGGTGGCCTGGTCGAGACGCTCACCACGTCGACGGCGGCGATCGCCGCCGTCGACCGGACCGCCCTGGCGATCGCCGGGTTCCTGGTCTTACAGGCGGTGCTGGCCCGCTACGCCCACGTGGCATCGGCCCGGCTCGGTGAGCGGGTGCTGGCCGCGTTGCGCGAAGAGTTCATCGGTTGGGTGCTGTCCATCCCGCTGTCGACCGTGGAGAAGGCCGGCACCGGTGACCTGCTCACCCGGACCTCGCACGACGTCGCCGTGCTGTCCAAGTCGGTGCGGTTCGCGGTGCCCGAGACGCTGATCGCGATCAGCACCGCGACCTTCATCTTCGGGGCGTTGCTGCTGGTCGCCCCGGTGCTGGCGGTGCCCTGCCTGATCGTGGTGCCGCTGCTGTGGGCGGGCACCCGCTGGTATCTGCGCCGGGCGCCGGACGGCTACCTGGCCGAGAGCGCCGCGTACTCGCGGATCACCGACGGGCTCAGCGAGACCGTCGACGGTGCCCGGACCGTCGAGGCACTGCGCCGGCAGGAGCACCGGCGGCGGCGCACCGACACCGACATCGCCCGGCAGTACGCGGCCGAGCGTTACACGCTGTGGCTGCGTACCGTCTGGTTCCCGCTGATCGAGATCAGCTACGTGGTGCCGGTCGCGGCGACCCTGGCGGTCGGCGGCTGGTGCTACCTGCGCGGCTGGGTGACGCTCGGACAGGTCACCGCGGCAGTGCTCTACGTGCAGATGCTGGCCGCTCCGCTGGACCGGCTGCTGAACTGGCTGGACGAACTGCAGCTCGGTGCCGCGTCGCTGGCCCGGCTGCTCGGCGTCGCCCAGCCGGGCCGGTCCGCGACCGCGGTGCCCCGCGCGCCGGCACCTGACGGCGCGTGCGCCGCCGACCCGGTCGCGGCGGTCGACGTCCACTTCAGCTACGTCGACGGGCGGGAGGTGCTACGCGGGGTCACCCTGGTGCCGCGGCCGGGTCGCCCTGGTCACCCAGGAGCATCACGTCTTCATCGGTACGGTGCGCGACAACGTCGCGCTGGTCCGGCCGGACGCCACCGACGCCGAGGTACGCGACGCGTTGGCCGCCGTCGACGCATTGGACTGGGTGTCCGCCCTGCCGGACGGGGTGGCCACGGTGGTCGGTGCCGGCGGCCATCCGGTCGGTCCGGACCAGGCCCAGCAGCTCGCCCTGGCCCGGCTGGTGCTGGCCGATCCGCAGACCCTGGTGCTGGACGAGGCGACGTCGCTGATCGACCCGCGTACCGCCCGGCGCACGGAGCGGTCGCTCGCTGCGGTGCTGCACGGGCGTACGGTGATCGCGATCGCGCACCGGCTGTACTCGGCACACGACGCCGACCGGATCGCCGTGGTCGAGGACGGGCTGATCACCGAGTTCGGCTCGCACCACGAACTGGTCGCCGCCGATGGCCCGTACGCCGCACTGTGGCGCACCTGGCAGGGCGTCGGGTCGGCGCAGGCGGTCGGCTGACCGGGGTCAGCCGGCCACCGCGTCGAGCGGGTCGGCGAGCAGCTGCTCGAAGGCGAGTTCTGCGGCGCCGATCAGCGGGGCGTCGTCGCCGAGTTTCGGGGTACGCAGTCGGACGTGTTCCCGGCAGGCCGGTAGCCCGTTGGAGTTGAGCCGGCTGCGCACGTGCGCAGCCGCCGCCAGGTAGACGTCCCGTAGCGTACCGCCGAAGATCACCGTCTCCGGGTTGAAGATGTTGACCAGGTTGGCCACGCCGAAGCCGAGCCAGTTGCCGACCTGGCGGACCGCGGCCTGGGCCTGGCTGTCGCCCCGGTCGGCCGCGTCCACCACGGCGAGTACCGCTTCCCGGCCGACGACTTCCCCGCTGCGGCCGGCTGCCTGGATCAGCGCGTGTTCGCCGATCTCGGTCTCCCAGCAGCCCCGGGATCCGCACAGGCAGGGCCGGCCACCGGGGTGCACCACCATGTGGCCGACCTCGCCGCCGTACCCGCCGTGCCCGGTGACCCGCCGGCCACCGGCGATGATCCCGGCGCCGACGCCGACGTCGCCGTACAGGTAGACGACGTGGTCGCAGCCGACCGCCGCGCCCCGGGTGTGTTCGGCCAGCGCGCACACGTCGGAGACGTTGCCGACCAGCACACCCCGGTCGTCGCCGAGCGCCTCGGCGAGGGCCGCGCCGAGCGGCTCGTCGACCCAGCCCATGGTGGGGCCGAGCCGGACCATGCCGTCGTCGCGGCGGACCATGCCGCAGACCGCGACGCCGCTGCCGACGCAGACCGCGCCGGCCGGCACCGCCTGGTGCAGCTCCTTGACGAAGCCGGCGAGTGGGCCGACCGCCTCGGCGGCGAGGGTGCCCCGGGGTCGCTCGCCGGTGCGCGTGTCGAGGATCCGGCCACCAAGTCCGACCCGGGCGGCCCGTAACCGGTCGACCTCGATGCTGAGCGCGTACGCGTACACCCGCTCGGACGCGGGCCGGAAGAACAACGACAGGCATCCTGGCCCGCCCAGTTTCCCGGGACCCCCCCCTCTTCCCCAACCAGAGGGGGAAA
>NZ_JBSWXD010000185.1:0-11823 GCF_056160425.1 Micromonospora sp. ABR4_055 | reverse complement strand
CCCCGACCCACCAACACCCATACCACCGCCACGCCGTCTGTTTTGTGGGGGGAGCAGAACTGCGCCCACCCCCCCCCCCCCCCCCCCCCCCCCCCCCCCTCCCCCCCCCCCCCCCCCCCCCCCGGCGCGGGTGCCGTCAGACGTTGAAGCCGAGCGCCCGCAACTGGTCCCGGCCCTCGTCAGTGATCTTGTCGGGCCCCCACGGCGGCATCCACACCCAGTTGATCCGGATGTCGGACACCAGTCCGCCACCGGGTCCAGTGGTCAACGCGGTACGGGCCTGCTCCTCGATCACGTCGGTCAGCGGGCAGGCCGCGCTGGTCAACGTCATGTCCAGGGTGGCCACGTTGTCATCGTCGACGTGTACGCCGTACACCAGGCCGAGATCGACCACATTGATGCCCAGCTCTGGGTCGACGACGTCCTTCATCGCCTCCTCGATGTCGGCGATCGCCGGCTGGCCGACGGTCGCTGCGGCGGCCGTACCGCCGTCGGTGGGCTCCGTCGCCTGTGTCGCCCCGGTCATGGTCTCTTCGGCACTCACTGCTTCACCTCCGGGCTCGCGCCCACACCGGCGCGTGCCGCGGCGTCCTTGAAGGCCATCCACGGCAGCAACGCACACTTCACCCGGGCCGGATAGCGCGCCACACCGGCGAACGCCACCCCGTCACCCAGCACATCCTCGTCCGGCTCGACCTCGCCGCGGCCGGACACCAGCGCGACGAAGGCACCGTGCACCGCGAACGCCTCGTCCACCGGCCGACCGTCGACCAACTCGTACAGCACGCTCGCCGACGCCTGGCTGATCGAACAACCCTGACCGTCGTGCGACACCCCGAGCCGGGTGTCCGCACCCAGACTCACCCGTACGGTGATCTCGTCGCCGCAGGTCGGGTTGACGTGATGCGCCTCCGCCGCGTACGGCTCGCGTAGACCACGCCCCTGCGGACGCTTGTAGTGGTCCAGGATGATCTCCTGGTACAGCTGGTCGAGCTCCATCAGCCGAAGACCTTCCGCGCCTTCTCCAGACCATGCACCAGCGCGTCGACCTCGCCGGTCGTGGTGTAGAGGTAGAACGAGGCCCGGGTGGTCGCCGGGACGCCGTAGCGCACGCAGACCGGCCGGGCGCAGTGGTGGCCGACCCGTACCTGCACCCCCTGGGCGTCCAGGATCTGACCCACGTCGTGCGGGTGGATCCCGTCCACCGCGAACGAGACCGTGCCACCCCGCCCGTCTGGTCCGGGCGGGCCGACGATCCGCAGCCCCGGCACGGTGGCCAGCGCCTCCAGGGCGTACCCGGTGATCCGCTGCTCGTGCGCGGCGACCGCCGGCATGCCCAGCCCGGCGAGGTAGTCGACGGCGGCACCGAGGCCGACCGCCTGGGCGATCGGCGGGGTGCCGGCCTCGAACCGGGCCGGCGGGGCGGCAAACGTGGACCCGCTCATCGCCACCGTCTCGATCATCGAGCCGCCGCCGAGCACCGGCGGCATCGCGGCGAGCAGCGCGGCGCGGCCCCACAGCACCCCGATCCCGGTCGGTCCGCACATCTTGTGCCCGGTGAAGACGATGAAGTCGGCATCCAGCGCGACGACGTCGACCGGACGGTGCGGCACCGACTGCGAGCAGTCCAGCAGCAGCAGCGCACCGACCTCGCGGACCCGCCGGGTGATCGCGGTGAGGTCGTTGACCGTGCCGAGGATGTTCGACATGTGCACCAGGGAGACCAGTTTGGTCCGCTCGGTGACCAACTCGTCCAGCTGCGACTCGTCCAGCCGACCGTCCTCGGTCAGCCCGAACCAGCGCAGTGTGGCACCGGTGCGTTCGCAGAGCAGCTGCCACGGCACGATGTTCGAGTGGTGCTCCATCTCGGAGATCACCACCTCGTCACCTGGGCCGAGCCGGAACCGGGGGTCGGCCCCGATCGCGGCGCCCGTCGAGGCGTTGGAGAACGCGTACGCGACCAGGTTGATCGCTTCGGTGGAGTTCTTGGTGAAGACCACCTCGTCCGGGCTGCCCGCGTTGACGAACGCGGCCAGCTTGGCCCGGGCGCCCTCGTACGCCTCGGTGGACTCGGTGCCGAGGGTGTGCACCGAGCGGGCGACGTTGGCGTTGTGCGACTGGTAGAAGTCGGTCAGCGCGTCGAGCACCTGGCGCGGCTTGTGCGAGGTGTTGGCGCTGTCCAGATAGACCAGCGGATGCCCGTTGACTTCCCGACCGAGGATCGGAAAGTCGGCCCGGACGGCCGCGACGTCCAGAGCGGACGGACCGCCCGGCGCCGGTGTGTCCCGGGGGATGGCTATGGTGCTCATCGGCTCGACGCCGCCCTTCTGCACACAGGGTGGTAGTGGATCTCAGGCCGACGCCGCGCCGGCACCCGCGACGTACCGCTCGTAACCTTCGGCTTCCAGCTTCTCCGCCAGCTCCGGGCCGCCCTCCTCGACGATGCGTCCGCCGACGAAGACATGCACGAAGTCCGGCTTGATGTAGCGCAGGATCCGGGTGTAGTGGGTGATCAGCAGCAGGCCGGTCTCCCCGGTGGAGCGAACCCGGTTCACCCCTTCGCTGACCACCCGCAGGGCGTCGATGTCGAGCCCGGAGTCGGTCTCGTCGAGGATGGCCATCTTCGGCTTGAGCAGCTCCAGCTGCACAATCTCGTGCCGCTTTTTCTCGCCACCGGAGAAGCCCTCGTTGACGTTGCGCTGCGCGAACGCCGGGTCCATCTGCAGCCGCTCCATGGCCCCACGCAGCTCGCCGGCCCAGGTACGCAGCTTCGGCGCGGCACCGTCGACGGCGGTCTTGGCGGTACGCAGGAAGTTCGCCACCGAGACGCCGGGCACCTCCACCGGGTACTGCATGGCGAGGAACAGTCCGGCACGGGCCCGCTCGTCGACCGACATGGCCAGTACGTCCGCACCGTCGAGCAGCACCTCCCCGCCGGTGATCTCGTACTTGGGGTGCCCGGCGATCGAGTACGCCAGGGTCGACTTGCCGGAGCCGTTCGGGCCCATGATGGCGTGTGTCTCCCCCGACCGGATGGTCAGCGTCACCCCGGCCAGGATCGGCTTGAGCTCGCCTTCCGGCAGCTTGACCGAAACCTGCAGGTCGCGGATATCCAGAACGCTCATGGTGCGGTCACTCCATTGCTCGGCGTCAGACTGACGTAGATGTCGCCGTCGCGGATCTCGACGGGGAAGACGGGTACGGGTTCGGTGGCGGGCAGCCCGGTCGGCTCGCCGGTGCGCAGATCGAAACGCGAACCGTGCAGCCAGCACTCCAACGTGCAGCCGTCCACCTCGCCTTCGGAGAGGGCGACCGCGGCGTGCGAGCACTCGTCGTACACCGCGTGGAAGGAGTCCTCGTCGGTGTGCACCAGGGCGATCTGCGTACCGTCGATGTCGGCGCTGACCGCCGTACCCTTCGGGATCTCGGTGGTGGCGCAGACCCGGATCAGGTCGGACATGCTCAGCGGGTCCTCTCGGTGACCGCACCGGGCTGGCCGGGCACGGTCGGTGGTGCCGCCACGTCGGCGGTGCGCGGCGCGGCCGCGCCGGCCTCGACGCGGCGCAGCCGCTGCTCGATCGCGTCGCCGAGCCGGTCGCGCAGCTCGGCCACCGGGATCTTGTCGACCAGCTCGGCGAAGAACCCGCGGACCACCAGCTTGCGCGCCTCGGCCTCTGGAATGCCCCGGGCCATCAGGTAGAACAGCTGCTCGTCGTCGAACCGGCCGGTGGCGCTGGCGTGCCCGGCCCCGGCCACCTCTCCGGTCTCGATCTCCAGGTTGGGCACCGAGTCGGCCCGGGCGCCGTCGGTCAGCACCAGGTTCCGGTTGATCTCGTACGTGTCGGTGCCGGTGGCCTCGGCGCGGATCAGTACGTCGCCGACCCAGACGGTGTGCGCGCTGTCGCCCTGCAGCGCCCCCCGGTAGCCGACGTTGCTGCGGCAGTCCGGCACGGTGTGGTCCACCATCTGCCGGTGCTCCAGGTGCTGGCCGGCGTCGGCGAAGTAGAGCCCGAACAGCTCGGCGTCGCCGCCCCGGCCGGTGTACTCGACGCTGGTGAACTGGCGTACCAGGTCGCCGCCGAGGGTGACCTGGATGTGCGTGACCCGGGCGTCGCGGCCGAGCCGGAACTTCAGATGCTGCGCCTGCACCGCGTCGGGTGCCCAGTCGGCGACGGTGACCAGGGTCAGCGTCGCGCCGTCGCCGACGATCACCTCGACGTTGTCGGCCAGAGTGGTCGAGCCGACCTGGTCGAACACCAGGGTCGCCTCGGCGAACCGTCCGACGTCGACCAGGGTGTGCCCGTACGCGATCTGGTCCGCCCCGGTGCCGAGCACCCGGACCACCGCCGGCTCGGCCGGGGTGGCTTCCGGTGCCACCTCCACCAGCAGGACCTCGGCGCAGCCGGTGTAGGCCAGGGCGCTGATCCGGTCGAACGGGGTCAGCACGCCGCCGACCCGTCGGTCGGTGCGGTCGACCTGGCCCGCAGTCACCCCGGCGGGCAGGTCGGCGTACTCGTACCGGACCGAGCCGCTGGCGGCCGGAGTGCCGGTGGCCAGCCCCCGCATTCGCTTGAGCGGGGTGAAGCGCCACTCCTCCTCCAGGCCGGTCAGGGCCGGGAAGTCGGCGACATCGTAGGAGCGCAACGCCTGCGACTTGGTCTTCGGCGGCGCGGAGGCCTGAATAGTCATCTCTTCCTGTTCTCGGCGGTGTCGGTGGGGCGGTGTCTCGGGCGGGTCAGCCGACCGCGCCCTCCATCTGCAGCTCGATCAGCCGGTTCAGCTCGAGGGCGTACTCCATCGGGAGTTCCTTGGCGATCGGCTCGATGAAGCCCCGGACGATCATGGCCATCGCCTCGTCCTCGCTCAGACCCCGGCTCATCAGGTAGAACAGTTGGTCGTCGCTGACCTTGGAGACGGTCGCCTCGTGCCCCATCGCGACGTCGTCCTCGCGGATGTCGACGTAGGGGTAGGTGTCCGACCGGGAGATCGCGTCGACCAGCAGCGCGTCGCACTTCACCGTCGACCGGCTGTGCTGCGAGCCCTCCAGCACCTGGACCAGCCCACGGTAGGAGGTCCGGCCGCCGCCGCGGGCGATGGACTTGGAGACGATCGTGGAGGAGGTGTGCGGTGCCGCGTGCACCATCTTCGCGCCGGCGTCCTGGTGCTGCCCCTCGCCGGCCATCGCCACCGAGAGCACCTCGCCCTTGGCGTGCTCACCGGTCATGAACACGGCCGGGTACTTCATGGTGACCTTGGAACCGATGTTGCCGTCGATCCACTCCATGGTGGCGCCGGCGTGGCAGACGGCCCGCTTGGTGACCAGGTTGTAGACGTTGTTCGACCAGTTCTGGATGGTCGTGTAGCGGCACCGGGCGTTCTTCTTCACCACGATCTCGACCACCGCGCTGTGCAGCGAGTCGGAGGAGTAGATCGGCGCGGTGCAGCCCTCGACGTAGTGCACGTAGGCACCCTCGTCGACGATGATCAGGGTCCGCTCGAACTGGCCCATGTTCTCCGTGTTGATCCGGAAGTAGGCCTGCAGCGGGATCTCCACGTGCACACCCTTCGGCACGTAGATGAACGATCCACCGGACCAGACCGAAGTGTTCAGCGCGGCGAACTTGTTGTCGCCGACCGGGATCACGGTGCCGAAGTACTCCTTGAAGATGTCCTCGTGCTCGCGCAGCGCGGTGTCGGTGTCGAGGAACACCACACCCTGCTCCTCCAGGTCCTCACGGATCTTGTGGTAGACCACCTCGGACTCGTACTGGGCCGCGACGCCGGCGATCAGCCGCTGCTTCTCCGCCTCCGGGATGCCCAGCTTGTCGTAGGTGTTCTTGATCTCCTCGGGCAGGTCCTCCCAGCTGGCGGCCTGCTTCTCGGTGGAGCGGACGAAGTACTTGATGTTGTCGAAGTCGATCCCGGTGAGGTCGGCGCCCCAGGCCGGCATGGGCTTGCGGCCGAACAGCCGCAGCCCTTTGAGTCGCAGGTCGAGCATCCACTGCGGCTCGTTCTTCTTGGCGGAGATGTCACGCACCACCGCCTCGTTGAGCCCGCGCTGGGCGGCAGCGCCGGCCACGTCGCGGTCGGCCCAGCCGTACTCGTACCGGCCGAGGGCCGCGAGGTGCTCCTCCTGGGAGATGGGCGCGACGGTCTGCTCGGTCATCTATCTGTCCTCACAGTGCTGGTGACGTGGTCGGTGGAAACATCGATGGCAACGGTCGGGGCGCCGCCGGCCCGTCTCGGGTCCGGAATGTGCGTGGTGCACACCCCGTCGCCGTGAGCGATGGTGGCCAGCCGCTGCACATGGGTGCCGATCAGGCGGGAGATCACCGCGGTCTCAGCCTCGCACAGCTGTGGAAACTCGGCAGCCACATGGGCCACGGGACAGTGATGCTGGCACAACTGCCCCCCGGAGGCGATGGTGGACGCGTTGGCAGCGTAGCCCTCGGCGCTGAGTGCGGCGGCGAGGGCCTCCGCGCGGGCGATCGGGTCCGCACCGGCATCGTCGATCGCCGCCCGGCACCGCGCCTCCAGCCCGGCGACCTGAGCCGCCGCGAACGCCTCCAGCTCCGCCTCGCCGCCGTGACCGGCGATCCAGCGCAGCGCGGCGGCGGCCATGCTGTCGTAGCGGTAGCGCCCGTGCCGGGACCGGGCGTCGTCGCTGAGCCGGAAGACCTTGGCCGGCCGACCGCGTCGCCGGCGGGCCCGGGTGACCGCGTCCCGGGTCACCACGTCGCCGTCGGCGAGCATCGCGTCCAGGTGGCGGCGGATCGCCGCCGGGCTCAGCCCGAGCTCATCACCGAGCTGAGCGGCGGTCGCCGCCCCCCGCTCCAGCAGCAGCCCGACCAGGCGGTCCCGGGTACGCCCGTCCGGGCCGGCGGCGACCGCACCGGTCGCCGACCCGCCCTCCGGGAGGCCCACCCTGTTTTTCACTACGCCAACGTTACGTATTTCAGCGGTCGGCCGCAAACGCGCCTCCGGGTGATCCACCGCACCGAGCGTGACCGCCACCGGGACCAGCACGGCGAGGCCTTGCCGCAGTCGGCTGGCGGCACCGCAGGGCTGCGGTACCGGCGGCACCGCACGGCTGTGGTATCCGCCATATCGGTACGATTGCCGCCGTGCCCGTCTCCCCGTCCGGTCGGCTGACCGCCGGCCCCGCCCTGCTCCGGCGGCTCGCGCTCGCCTCCTTGGTGGCCAACGTCGCGATCGTGCTGACCGGGGGCGGCGTGCGGCTCACCGGGTCCGGGCTCGGCTGCCCGACCTGGCCGCGCTGCACCGACGACTCCTACGTCACCACGCCGGAGATGGGCGTGCTCGGCATCATCGAGTTCGGCAACCGGGTCCTCGGCATCCTGGTCGGCATGATCGCGCTCGCCACCCTGCTGGCGGTGCTGCGGTCCCGGCCACGCCGGTTGGACCTGCGCGGACCGGCCCTCGGCGTACTGGGACTGGTGATCCTGCAGGGCCTGATCGGCGGGGTCAGCGTCCGGGTGCAGCTCAACCCCTGGGTGGTGGCGCTGCACTTCATGCTGTCGATGGTCACCATCGCGGTGGCGTACGGGTTGTGGCAACGGGTACGCGTCGGCGGCCGCACCAACCGAGACGTGGTGGCCCGGCCGCTGCGCCAGTTGGCCTTCGTGATCACCGCCGTGAGCTTCGGGGTGCTGGTACTCGGCACCGTGGTGACCGGCAGCGGCCCGCACGCCGGCGACCCGGACGCCGGGCGCACCGGGCTGGACCCGCAGGCCATGTCCCAGCTGCACGCTGACTCGGTCGCCCTGCTGATCGGGTTGTCGGTCGCCTGGTGGTTCGCGTTGCGCGCGGTCGGCGCACCCCGACCGGCGGTACGCGCGGCGGCCGTGCTCGTCGTCGTGGAGCTCGCCCAGGGACTGATCGGCGTGGTCCAGTACCTCACCGACCTGCCGGTCGCGCTGGTCAGCGCGCACATGCTCGGCGCGTGTCTGGTGTGGCTGGCCACCCTCGGCGCGCTCTGGTCGACCCGGACCCGGGAGCCGACCGGGCCGCAATCAGCTGCTACCAGGGTGGTTTCCGACGACGGCAACGAACGCCCCCTGGTCGGAGCGCAACCGTAAGGTCACCAACCGTTGAAGACGGTTGAAAACGGCAGACCTATCCCCATAGCGGAGAGTACCGGTGAGGCTACGCCTGTGCCGGGGCACAACCACCGGCACGACGAACCGGGCGCGGCAGTGACGGTCCCCCCGTGCCGTGGCTGCCGCGCCCCTGGTCGGTTCCCTGCCTGGACCAGACCCGCGTAGCGGCACCCCGGACGATCCTCCGTCACCGCACGCGCACTCCCGCGTTTTCCTGACTGACCACTTTCGGAGCTCCCGCGTGTCTACCTTCCGTACGAGCCGGTCCGGCACCGTCGCCGCGACGTTGGCCCGGTCCCGCCTGGGCGTACCCCAGGTGTTGTTCTTCGTTCTCGCCGCCGCCGCGCCGCTGACCGTGGTGGCCGGCGGCGCCAGCACCGGCTATGCCGTCACCGGCACCACCGCGGTGCCGGTCGCCTACCTGCTCATCGCGGTGGTGATGGCGGTCTTCGCCGTCGGCTACGTGGCGATGAGCCGGCACGTCGTCAACGCCGGCGCGATGTACAGCTACGTCGCGCACGGTCTCGGCCGGATCCCCGGCATCGCGGCGGCGTTCGTCGCCGTCGTCGCGTACAACGCGATGCAGATCGGGCTGTACGGCGCTTTCGGCGTGGTTGCCGCCGAGGTACTCGCCGTCGCCGGTGCCACCGTGCCGTGGTGGCTCTGCGCGCTGGCCGGCTGGGCCCTGGTGACCGTACTCGGCCTGGCCCGCGTCGACCTCAACGGCCGGATCCTGGCTGGCCTGCTGCTGGCCGAGCTCGCGGTCATCATCGGCTACAGCATCGTCATGGTCGGCCACCCCGCCGACGGTGCCGCCGTGGCGGGTCTCGACCCCCGCCAGCTGCTCACCCCAGGGGTGGCGGCGATGCTGGTCGGCGGCATAGCCGGTTTCGTCGGTGTCGAGGCCGGCACGGTGTTCGCCGAGGAGACCCGTGATCCGCGTCGTACGGTCGCCCGGGCCACCTACTTCGCGGTGACGATCGCCGGAGTGTGCTACGCGGGTTCCGCCTGGGCGATGGCGGTGGCGGCCGGCCCGAACGACGTCGTCGCCCAAGCCCGCGAGTACGGCACCGAACTGATGTTCGTGCTGGTCGACCCGCACATCGGCACGACGCTCGTGGACGCCGGCCGGTTGTTGTTCCTGACCAGCCTGTTCGCCGCGCTGCTCGCGTTCCACAACACCGTTGCCCGGTACCTGTTCGCCCTCGGGCGGGAACGGGTGCTGCCGGCGGCGCTCGGCCGGACGAACCGGCGGACCGGCGCGCCGAAGCTCGGCTCGCTGGTGCAGAGCGGGCTCGCCGTCGCGGTGATCGTGGGGTACGCGGCGACCGGGCTGGATCCCATCACCCACCTGTTCTTCTGGGTGACCGTCACCGGTGGGCTCGGCGTGCTGATCCTGATGACCGTGACCTCACTCGCGGTGATCGGCTACTTCCGCCGCGACCCGCGTGGCGAGTCGGCCTGGCGACGACTGGTCGCGCCGGGCGCGGCCACCGGCGCGCTCGGGCTGATCCTCGTCGGCACCGTCACCAGCTTCGGTGACCTGCTCGGCATCGGCGCGTCCCCGCTGCGCTGGTGGTTCCCGGCCGGGTACGCCCTGGCCGCGCTGGCCGGCGTCGGTTGGGCGCTCTGGCTGCGTACCAGGCGTCCGCAGACGTACCGGACGATCGGCTGGGGCGCCGACAGCGGCACCGCCCAACCGGTGCCGCCGGCACCCGTCCGGCCGTCGGCCCGCGTCTAACCGCTGTCCAGCTGGATGTCCAGCCGCGGTTACGGCGGCGGACAACGAGCGAGACCCGGGCGGTACGCCCGGGTCTCGCTCGGCTCTGTTCCTCCAGCTGACAGACCGCTCGTCCAGTCACGCAACTGGTCGTCGTTCGTTGTGCAGGACGGGAAAGGGCTGGTCAGCGCGCCAGACTGCGACGCGACATCGACCGCCACAGGTCGTTGCTGGGCCGCATCTGATCCATCAGCTCCCGCTCCCACTCGTTCTCGATCTCGACCCCCGCCTTGAGGCAGGCGGCGCGGGCCACGTCGGTGCCGTCAGCGAACTGGTCGCCCCAGGCGCCGTCCTCCCCCACCAGGACGATCCGTGCGCCACGCTTGCCGACATACTCGATGACCGCCTTCGCGCCGCCGTGGCCAGCGGCGAAGGACCGGATGCCGGCGACCAGACCAGAGGGGGCGTCCCCCGGGACGGATTCGGTCGCCAGCGTCGTATCGGAACCATCTGCCATACGCGAAGCGTAAGCAGAGCGACGACCTTTCGCCGATCAGATGTCGGCTTTTTGTGACTCCAATCATCCGTGGGTTTAAGAAGTCCCACAGATGATTGATGGTGATTTCAGTGTCCAAAAAGGGACAAATTCCAGCACGAAAAGCGGCAAACGCGACAGAAGTTTCGAGACCTGGACGGGACGGGACCCCGGCGTCAGACCAGCGCGTCCAACGCCACAGCAACGAAGAGCACCGTGAGGTAGGTCGTCGACCAGTGGAACAGCCGCATCGGCTGGACCGGCAGACCACGCCCGGACCGGCGCTGCAGCCGGTGAGCCTCCAACAGGAAGACGACCCCGACCACCACCGCCGGGACCGCGTAGATCAATGACATGCCCAACGGCCAGACCAGCACCGACGACCCGACCGTCAACCAACTGAACAGTACGATCTCCACGCCGACCCGACGTTCGGAGGCCACCACCGGCAGCATCGGGATCCCGGCCCGCGCGTAGTCCACCTTGTACTTGATCGCCAACGCGTAGAAGTGCGGCAGCTGCCAGAAGAACACCACGGCGAACAGTGCCCAGGCCACCGGGGCCAGGCCGCCGGTCACCGCCGCCCAGCCGATCAGCACCGGAGCGGCGCCGCAGACACCACCCCAGAACGTGTTCTGTGGCGTCGTACGCTTCAACCACAGCGTGTAGACGAGGTCGTAGTAGGCGATCGCCGCCAGGGTCAGCCCGGTGGCGAGCCAGTTGGTGAAGACCGCCATCAGCGCCACCGAGCTCACCGCGAGCACCAACCCGAAGATCAGCGCGTGCCTGGGGCTGACCACGTGGTTCGGCAGCGGCCGACGCTTCGTCCGGCGCATCAGCTGGTCGATGTCCCGGTCGATGAAGCAGTTCAACGCGTTCGCCGCACCGGCGGCCAGGGTGCCGCCGACCAGCACCACCGCCACCAGCCCGAGCGACGGCAGGCCACCGGCCGCGACCATCATCGTCGGTACGGTCGTGACCAGCAGCAGCTCGATGATCCGCGGCTTGGTGAGCGACACGTATGCCCGGACCACAGCCAGCAGGTCGGGCACGGCCACCGGCCCTGGGTCCGCCGCTGTGCCGGGCACCTGGTCCGCTTCGGCGACGGACCTGACCCGCGCCCGGTCATGGGCGGGGCGCTCGGTGACCATGCTCACGGGCTGCACCTTCCGGCGTCGGCGGCGGGTGACCTTCAACTGGCGGCGACCTGCGGGCCGACGCGCCTCCGACAGCGTACGCGCAGGTATTTTGCCTGCCCGGCCGACCCGTCACCGGTGCTCGTCGTCACACTCGGCAGGCTTTTCACCGGCCACGATGCGTATCCCCCGGTGGGAGGGAGGGGGGGGGGGGGGGGGGGGAGAGAAAAGGGAGGAAACACGGGTGGTGAGGGGGGGGGGGGGAGCGGGGAAACCCAGCCAGAGGGGGGGGGAAAGGAGGTCAGACCACCG
>NZ_JBSWXD010000184.1:0-11865 GCF_056160425.1 Micromonospora sp. ABR4_055 | reverse complement strand
GCCCGGGACGCGGCGTCGGCCGCGTCGGCCCGGCGCTGCAGGTCGGCCTCGGCAGCGGCCGGAGCCGGCCCGGTCGCCGCCGGCGAATCGGCGGTCGACTCGACCGCCGCGACTACGCCGAGGGCGCAGACGACGGCGGCGGCCAGCGCCGTCCGGGCATTGGCGCGGTGACGCAGGGTAGCTCCGAGCGATGGGAGGGTTGGTCGGGCGGAGTGTGGGTATGACAGGGCGGGCAGCCGGTTGCGAAGGCGCTCCCACCGGGCGACGGCCCGGGCCGCGCCGGTCGGCGTGGTGTCCGAGGGGACATCAGCCGAACGGTCATCGCGACTCAGGGTGGTGTCCTCGCTCCTTGTGGTGTCGTCATCAGGCATTCGACGAGGCTAGGCAGACCGCAGCTCGATCACCCAGGGTGATTTTGTGATGGACACCACAATTCTTCACCAGGTAATCGGGCGATCCCTCAGCGACATCGGCATGACACGTCGATCACGGCAAACCGCCAGTAAACGATATTTCGCCCATCATTGTTTACTACAGCCTTTATCACCTGTTAACTGACCACCTCCCGCCACCACCCCGCCACTCCCCCGTCCGACCGGCGGGCATCACCCGTCCCGCCGAATGCGGCATCCCCCGGACAGGCAGGAGCCGACCAGCGACTGCCGACTTGTCGTGTCCGCTACCGGACCGTGAGTAGTCCGCCGCGTCGGATCGACGCCCGGAAACCGGAATGCGCCGGCATGGGACTAGCGTTGCCGCAATTGGAGATGCCGTACCCGCCGTACCGTTCTGAGGAGGTTGCGCCCGGTGCTCGACCCACACGAGCTCTACGACGTCGTCGACGAGGTGCCCGAGCTCGGTCAGCCGGTGCTGATCCAGGCGATGACGGGTTTCGTCGACGCCGGCAACGCGACCCGACTCGCCCGTGAACACCTGCTCGCCTCCCTCGAGCACGAGGTCGTGGCCACCTTCGACATCGACCAGCTGCTCGACTACCGGTCCCGCCGGCCGGTGATGCTCTTCGTCGAGGACCACTGGGAGCACTACGAGGAGCCCCGGCTCGAAGTCCACCTGATGCGTGACGACGCCGGCACGCCGTTCCTGCTGCTCGGTGGCCCCGAGCCTGACCTGCAGTGGGAACGGTTCACCGCTGCGGCGATCGCGGTGCACCGCCAGTTCAACGTCGGCACCACGATCGGGCTGAACGCCATCCCGATGGCGGTGCCGCACACCCGGCCGACCGGGGTCACCGCGCACGCCAGCCGTCGCGAGCTGATCAGCGGCTACGAACCCTGGCTGCAGCGGGTCCAGGTGCCAGGCAGCGCTGGGCACCTGCTGGAGTACCGCCTCGGTCAGCAGGGCCACGACGCGGTGGGCTTCGCCGTGCACGTCCCGCACTACGTGGCCCAGGCCGAGTATCCGGCCGCCGCCGAGCTACTGCTCAACTCCGTCTCGCGGACCACGGGTCTGCTGCTGCCCACCGAGCAGCTGCACAGCGCTGCCGAGGCGGTCCGGGAGGACATCGACCGGCAGGTCGCCCAGACCGAAGAGGCCGGATCCCTGGTCAGTGCGCTGGAGGAGCAGTACGACAGCTTCACCCGGGGTCGGTCCGGCACCAACCTGCTCGCCGAGTCCAGCGGGCCGCTGCCGACCGCCGACGAGCTCGGCGCGGAGCTGGAGCGCTTCCTCGCCGAGCAGACCCGGCCCGGGGACCTGCCCGGCTGACCGGCCCGGGGGCGGCCCTCCCCCGGGTCACCCGGCCGGTACTGTGGCACGCTGGCCGGGTGCGGATCGCCACCTGGAACGTCAACTCGGTCAAGGCCCGGCTGAACCGGCTGCTCAGCTGGCTGGCCGACACCACCCCGGACGTGGTGTGTCTGCAGGAGACCAAGTGCGCGGCGGCCGCGTTCCCGACCGCCGAGGTCGGTGACCTCGGCTACGCGGTGGCAGCGCACGGCGACGGACGCTGGAACGGCGTCGCGGTGCTGTCCCGGGTCGGGCTCGACGACGTCCGGACCGGGTTCGACGCCGAGCCCGGCTTCCCGCTGCCGGAGGCCAGATCCGTCGCGGCGACCTGCGCCGGGGTCCGGGTCTGGTCGGTGTACGTGCCGAACGGGCGCAGCCCCGACTCGGCGCACTACACCTACAAGCTGGACTGGCTGGCCGGGCTGCGCCGCGCGCTCGCCGCAGAGGCCGCCACCGATCTGCTGATCTGCGGCGACTTCAACGTCGCGCCCACCGACGCCGACGTATGGGACCCGACGGTCTTCGCCGGCTCCACCCACGTCACCCCGGCCGAACGGGCCGCGCTGGCCGACCTGCTCGCCCTCGGCCTGGTCGACGTGGTGCCGCAGCCGATGAAGGGCCCGCACCCGTACACCTACTGGGACTACCGGGCCGGGATGTTCCCGAAGAACATGGGCATGCGGATCGACCTGGTCTACGCCAGCGGCACCGTCAACCGACGGGTCCGGGCGGCCTACGTGGACCGCGACGCCCGCAAGGGCCCGACCCCGTCCGACCATGCCCCGGTCGTCGTCGACCTGGACTGAGCCCGCGGTGCCGGGGCACTGACACCGGGGTCGCTGACACCGGCCGCCGGTGCCGGTCGCCGTGGCTGACGGGGCACGCCCGCCACGGCGAACCGGACGGCCGGGTCGGATCAGCGGGATTCGACCTGGCTGCGGTCGTCGGCCCACAGCACGTGGAAGCTGCCCTCGGCGTCGACCCGGCGATAGGTGTGCGCGCCGAAGAAGTCCCGCTGCCCCTGGATCAGGGCGGCCGGCAACCGGGGCGCGCGCAGCCCGTCGTAGTAGGCCAACGCGGAGGCGAACCCGGGAGCCGGCACCCCGACCTGCGCCGCCGTGGCAACCACCCGACGCCAGCCCAGCTGGGCACCGGTTAGGGCCTCGGCGAAGTACCCGTCGGTCAGCAGCGTCGGCAGCTGCGGCGCCGCGTCGTAGGCCGCCCGGATCTTGTCCAGGAACGCGGCCCGGATGATGCAGCCGCCGCGCCAGATCCGGGCCACCGCGCCGAGGTCGATGTCCCAGTCGTACTCGGCGCTGCCGGCCTGGATCTGGTGGAAACCCTGCGCGTACGCGACGATCTTCGACGCGTACAGCGCCTGCTCGACATCGGCGATCAGCTCGTCGGCCGACCCGGCCCAGCTCTCCACCGGGCCCGGCAGGTCGGCGGCGGCGGCCCGGATGTCGGCGTGGCCGGACAGCGACCGGGCGAAGACCGCCTCGGAGATGCCGCTCACCGGCACCCCGAGGTCGAGGGCGCCCTGCACGGTCCACCGGCCGGTGCCCTTTTGGCCGGCCTGGTCGAGCACGACGTCGACGAACGGCTTGCCGGTGACGGCGTCGGTGTGGCCGAGCACCTCGGCGGTGATCTCGATCAGGTACGAGGAGAGCCGACCGGAGTTCCAGCTGCGGAACACGTCGGCGATCTGCGCCGGGGTGAGCCCGCCGGCGCGGCGCAGCAGGTCGTACGCCTCACCGATCAGCTGCATGTCGGCGTACTCGATGCCGTTGTGGACCATCTTGACGAAGTGGCCGGCACCGTCCGGGCCGATCCGCACGCAGCACGGCGTACCGTCGACCTTGGCCGAGATGTCCTCCAGCAGCGGGCCGAGCGCGGCGTACGACTCGGCCGAACCACCGGGCATGATGCTCGGCCCGTGCAGGGCGCCCTCCTCGCCGCCGGAGACGCCGGTGCCGACGAAGTGCAGCCCGCGCTCGCGCAGCTCCGCCTCCCGCCGACGGGTGTCCAGAAAGTGGGCGTTGCCGCCGTCGATGATCATGTCGTCCGGCTCCAGCAGGGGCGCGAACTCGTTGATCACCGCGTCGGTGGCGGCACCCGCGTTGACCATGATCACCACGCGGCGGGGGCGTTCCAACGAGGCGACGAACTCGGCCGGGCTCTCCGCCGGCAGGAAGGTGCCCTCGTGGCCGAACTCGGCCATCATCTCCTTGGTCCGGCCGGCCGACCGGTTGTGGACCGCCACCACATGGCCGTGCCGCGCGAGGTTGCGGGCCAGGTTACGGCCCATCACCCCCAGACCGGTGACCCCGATCTGCGCCGTCTGGCTCATGAATCCTCCTCGGTGCTGCTGGGTGTGCTGACCATCTTTCCGCCTTCCGGATGGCGGGACACTCCGGGGCAGCCGGTGGCGACGGGGGCACGCTCCACCGGCCGCCCCGGAGGTCGGCCGGGGCGGCCTACAGCCGGCCAGCTCCCGCCCCGGCGGTCACCAGCGCCTCGATCTCCGAGGCTGGATCAAGCTGGTACGCGTACGGGATGTCAGCGACGTCGCCACCGGCCTCTCCGGTGCCCGAATCGAGTAGCAGGTTGTCCCGGGCGATCAAGGTGCCGGGGCCGGATGCTGCCTCGGCCAGGTGGAACGGGTCGTCGACGCCGACGAACACGTTGCCTTCGACCAGCACCCCCGCGTCCTCGGTGGACGCCACGCCGTAGCCGGACACGTCCTGGTAGAGGTTGTTGAACACGTGTACCGGATTGCCGAATCGCACACGAGGGTTGCGCTGCACAGTGCCCTCGAAAAAATTGTGGTGGTACGTCACCCGCAGTTTGCCGATGTCCTGCGCGCCGTTGTTGTCCGAGTGGCCCAGCAGCATCACCTTGTTGTGGCCGGTCACGCGGTTCCAGGACACCGTGATGAAGTCCGAGCCGCGCTTGATGTCGACCGCGCCGTCGAAGCCGACACCGAAGCTGTTGTGATCGACCCAGACATTGGTCGACTCGTCCTCTATGTTGATCGCGTCGTCGTTCCAGTCGTCGAAGGTCAGATTCTGAATGATGACGTTGGTCGACTCACTCAGGGTAAGGCCGCCGCCGGTGATGGTCGCATCGCCGCCGACCCCCACTATCGTCTTGTTCGACCCCACGGGCGTCATGTCGGGCAGCGCGAGCGCTCCAGTCACCTCAACCACCCGTGCCTGCCCGTCGGTCACCGCCTCGGTGAACGCCGCCACGCTGTCCACCTGAACGGTCTCGCCGCCGGCGCCACCGGTGGTACCACCGTTCTGTGTCGCCCATCCGACGAGCTCGGCCGCGAAAGTGCTAGCCGGTTCACCGGCTGCCGGTGACGTCGTTTCCGCTCCGGCCATTGCGGTCACCGCCAGCATGATCCCAGCGGTAGCGGCAGCGCCAGCGACCAGGACGGGTTTACGAGCGACTCGGGACGGTCTGGGCTTGGCTGTTGAGGTCATGTCTGCGAACACGTACCCCGACCACCGCTCAGTTCATCACTGTTCGTAGTGGCACCTCAGGCCTTCCTCGTCGACACCAGAGAGGCGGACACCACGATGTTGTCCGCGTACCCGATGCCGTCGCCCAGCCACTCGCCACCGCAGGTGATCATCCGTAGGCCGGGTCGGGCGTAGTCGCCGTACACCTGCTCGACCGGCAACTCGTCCTTGCCGAAGTGCTCGACCGAGTTGACCTCGAAGACGGCCACCACCCGGTCCCGCCGGGTCACTTCGACGGTCGCCCCCGGCTCGATGTCGGCCAGATCATGGAAGACCGACGGCCCGTCCCGGGTGTCGGCATGCCCGACGATGATCGCCGGCCCGAACTGACCGGGCGTCGGTCCCCCGTCGTACCAGCCGGCCTGGTTGTGCCGGTGCAGCGCCGGTACGGCGATCGACCCGTCGTCGGCGAGCCCGACCGAGTGCACCGGGGCGCGGATGTCGAGCGACGGGACGGCGATCCGGATCGGCCGGCTCGGCTCCAGCACCGGGAACTCCCGGGGCGGCGGATTGTTGCCACCGGCCAGGATGTCCCGCCAGTCGCCGTCGCCGCCGGACCCGATCGCGAAGAGCCCGACCAGCACCAGCACGATCGCAGCCGGCCCGGTCCAGCCCCGGCCACCGCCCTTCGCCACGGCCCGTCCCCTCCCCTGCCGCGCCTGGTCAGGCCGACCGGCGCCGACGCAGGGTCAGTACGCCGAGCACCGCACCGGCGGCCAGAGCGATCACGCCGACCCCGGTCAGCAGGCCGCCGGCACCGTCGTCACCGGCCGTGCCACCGAAGCCGGTGGCCGGGCCACGACTGGGCCGGGTCGGGTCCAGCACGTACAGCGTGGTGGCTGCCGACCGGTCGTCCGGGCAGGTCAACCGCACCCGGTAGCTGCCCGCCTCCGTCTCGGCCGGCACGGTCACCGCCGCGGTGAGCTCCTCGAACTGCGGCCGCACCTCGACCGTGCCGAACGCGTCGGACTCGACGGTGGCCGGCGCGGTGTTGTCGGTACAACTGGCCCGGATGCCCACCAGGTAACCGGACTCCACCGTGCTCGGATTGAGATCGACGAACACGTCGGCGGCCCGGGCCGGGGCCGCGCCGAGCAGCCCGGCGACGACCGCGAGGGTCACGCCGAGCCCTGCGGTGGCCAGTGAACGGCGTACGGGCATCGGTCACCATCCTCTCCGCGACGCTGCCGGGATCCTCTCACCACGCAGCCCTGGATGACACCCCGGACACGCTCGGTGTCGGATATAGGCTGTCGCCACGTGAGCATCCGCACCTACCACCCGCGCCGGGGACGGCTCAGCGGCCGACACCACGACGCGCTCGACCGGCTGTCCGCCGCATACCGGACCGTCGTTGACGACCTGCCGGCGCCGCTGGACCCGGCGGCGTTGTTCGGCCGGACGGCACCGGTGGTGCTCGACATCGGCTTCGGCATGGGCGACGCCACCGCGACGATGGCGGCGGCCGACCGCGACCGCGACTACCTGGCCGTCGAGGTGCACACCCCGGGCATCGCGAACCTGCTGGCGCTGATCGAACAGCACGCGCTGACCAACGTCCGGGTCGCCACCGGCGACGCCCTCGACCTGGCCCGCCGCTGCCTGCCCGAACGCAGCCTGGACGCGGTGTACGCGTTCTTCCCCGACCCGTGGCCGAAGGCGCGCCACCACAAGCGGCGACTGGTCCGACCCGAGCACGTGGCGCTGCTGCGCTCCCGGCTGCGGCCCGGCGGGCGGCTGCACTGCGCCACCGACTGGGCGCCGTACGCCCAGGCGATGCTGGCCACCCTGACCGCCGACCCGCAGCTGCGCAACCTGCACGACGGGTATGCGCCCCGGCCGGCGTACCGGCCGGAGACGAAGTTCGAACGGCGCGGGGTCCGCGCCGGCCGACCGGCGCTGGACCTGGTCTTCGAACGCGTCGGGGGTACGCCCGACGGCTGACGACGGTCACCCACGTTGGCGGCCGGCGGCGGCGACAGGCAGGATGGACAGACATGACACAGACCGCCCCGACCCTGACCGACCTGCTGCCGCGCGGCGCGGACCCGGACGCCGTCTACGAGGCGTTCGCCGGCTGGGCGGCCGGCCGTGGCCTGGAGCTGTACCCGCACCAGGACGAGGCGCTCATCGAGATCGTCTCCGGGGCGAACGTCATCCTGAACACCCCGACCGGCTCCGGCAAGAGCCTGGTCGCCACCGGCGCGCACTTCGCGGCCCTGGCCGATGACCGGGTCACCTTCTACACCGCGCCGATCAAGGCGCTGGTGTCGGAGAAGTTCTTCGCGCTCTGCGAGATCTTCGGCGCGTCCGAGGTGGGGATGCTCACCGGCGACGCCAGCGTCAACGCCGACGCGCCGATCATCTGCTGTACCGCCGAGATCCTGGCCAACCTGGCGTTGCGCGACGGGTCCGCGGCCGACGTCGGCCAGGTGGTGATGGACGAGTTCCACTTCTACGCCGAGCCGGACCGGGGCTGGGCGTGGCAGGTGCCGCTGATCGAGCTGCCGCAGGCCCAGTTCGTGCTGATGTCGGCGACGCTCGGCGACGTGACCCGGTTCGTCGACGACCTGAGCCGGCGGACCGGGCGGGCCACCGCCGTGGTCTCCTCGGCGCAGCGGCCGGTGCCGCTGATGTTCACCTACGCGACGACACCGCTGCACGAGACCCTGGAAGAGCTGCTCAGCACCCACCAGGCCCCGGTGTACGTGGTCCACTTCACCCAGGCGGCGGCACTGGAACGGGCCCAGGCGCTGATGAGCATCAACGTGTGCACCCGGGCGGAGAAGGACGCGATCGCTGCGGCGATCGGCAACTTCCGGTTCTCCTCCGGCTTCGGACGCACCCTGTCCCGGCTGGTCCGCCACGGCATCGGGGTGCATCACGCCGGCATGCTGCCCAAGTACCGCCGGCTGGTGGAGACCCTCGCCCAGGCCGGGCTGCTCAAGGTCATCTGCGGCACCGACACCCTCGGCGTCGGGATCAACGTGCCGATCCGCACGGTGCTGTTCACCGGCCTGTCCAAGTACGACGGGGTACGCACCAGGCTGCTCAAGGCCCGCGAGTTCCACCAGATCGCCGGGCGGGCCGGCCGGGCCGGATTCGACACCCTGGGCAAAGTCGTCGTGCAGGCCCCGGAGCACGTCATCGAGAACGAGAAGGCCCTCGCCAAGGCCGGTGACGACCCGAAGAAACGGCGCAAGGTGGTCCGCAAGAAGCCGCCGGAGGGGTCGATCGGCTGGGGCAAGCCGACCTTCGAACGGCTGGTCGAGGCCGAGCCGGAGCCGTTGACCTCCAGCTTCCGGGTCAGCCACGCGATGCTGCTCAACGTGATCAGCCGGCCCGGCGACGCGTTCACCGCGATGCGCCACCTGCTGACCGACAACCACGAGGACCGGGCGGCGCAGCGCCGGCACATCCGCCGGGCGATCGCCATCTACCGGGCGCTGCGCGCCGGCGGGGTGGTCGAGCAGCTACCCGGGCCGGACGCCGAGGGCCGCCGGGTCCGACTCACCGTGGACCTGCAACTCGACTTCGCGCTCAACCAGCCGCTGTCGCCGTTCGCGCTGGCCGCGATCGAACTGCTCGACGTGGAGTCGCCGACGTACCCGCTCGACGTGCTGTCGATCATCGAGGCGACGTTGGACGACCCCCGGCAGATCCTTTCCGCGCAGCAGCACAAGGCCCGCGGCGAGGCGGTCGCGCAGATGAAGGCCGACGGCATCGAGTACGAGGCCCGCCTGGAACTGCTCGACGAGGTCACCCACCCGAAGCCGCTGGCCGAGCTGCTGGAGATGGCGTACGAGACGTACCGGCAGGGGCATCCGTGGGTGGCCGACTACGAGCTGGCGCCCAAGTCGGTGGTCCGCGACCTGTACGAGCGGGCGATGACCTTCGTCGAGTACGTCAACTTCTACGGGCTGTCCCGGTCGGAGGGTCTGGTGCTGCGGTACCTGGCCGACGCGTACCGGGCGCTGCGCCAGACGGTGCCCGACGACGCCAAGACCGAGGAGCTGATCGACCTCATCGAGTGGCTGGGTGAGCTGGTCCGCCAGGTCGACTCCAGCCTGATCGACGAGTGGGAGCGGTTGCGCAATCCGACCGATGACCCCGAGGCCGCCGTGGTTGCCGACGACCGGCCACCGGCGGTCACCGGCAACCCGCGGGCGTTCCGGGTGCTGGTCCGCAACGCGCTGTTCCGCCGGGTGGAGCTGGCCGCGTTGCGCCGCTACGACGAGCTCGGCGAGCTGGACGCCGACTCCGGCTGGGACGCCGACGCCTGGGCCGACGCGCTGGAGCCGTACTTCGACGAGTACGACGAGATCGGCACCGGACCGGACGCCCGTGGACCGGCGCTGCTGCTGATCACGCAGGAGCGGGAGCGGTGGCTGGTCCGGCAGATCTTCGCCGACCCGGCCGAGGACCACGACTGGGGGATCAGCGCCGAGGTGGACCTCGCCGCCTCGGACGAGGCGGGCAGCGCGGTGCTGCACGTCACCGCCGTCGGTCAGCTCTGACCGTCCGCCGTCGGTCAGCTCTGACGGTCGGCGTCGCTATCCCGCGCCGCCTCCGGCAGGTGGCTGTCCGGCCACAGTCCCGCGTACTCCAGCACCGACCTGACCCGCCGGGCCCGGACCGGATCCCAACGGTCCAGGACCGCGATCGCCTTGGCGAACGGTTCGCACATCGCGACGCCGCCGCACACCCGGCACTCGCCGACGCGGCTCGGCAGGTGGGTGGTGACGATGTCGCGGGCCCGGAGCACGACCGACTCGGTCGTGCTGCGGCGCACCGACGGCGAGCGGTTCGGGTTCGGCCCGGTCAGTCGGCCGCGCGGCGGCGTACCGATCGAGGTGTACCGGGCCAGGCGCGGCGTTCCGCCGATGCCGTCGTTTCGCATTTCCGTTCCTCCTGGGTGGAATTGTCGCCCTGATCGGACCTGATCTGCTTCCACCCTGGACTGTTTGGACCGACGAGCGGAAGATGATCGGCGACCGAGCGTAGCTATTCGATGACTGACACAAGATCAGATGGGTCAGTCGCGGCAAATTGAGGGATGTGAAGGTATTGTGAGCGGGAGCGAGTATCTGGTAGGTGAGCTGCGGCGCGTCCGCGAAATGCTCGGCCTCACCCAGGAAGCGTGGGGCGAGCGCATCCACTTTTCGACGTCACACGTCGGCTCGATAGAACGCGGCGAACGGCCCGCACTGCCCGACTATCTGGGCGCGGTGGACCGGGCATTCGGCACCGCGTTCGTGAAGTTCTATCGCGAATTCGTCGTCGGTGAACGCGCCCCGGTCTGGTACCGGCCGTTCATCGAGCAGGAGGGCAAGGCAACGCTCATCCGGGTCTTCCAACCCCTCGCGCTGCCCGGACTGCTGCAGACCGAGGCGTACGCCCGTGCGGTGCTGCTCGCATACGGCGAGCGCGGCGAGGCGATGGACGTCGCGTTGGCCACCCGGCTCGGCCGTAAGGAGATCCTCTACCGGCAGCCCGACTCCTGCCAGCTCGTCGCGGTCATCGACGAGAGCGTCCTGCACCGGCGGGTCGGCGACCCGTGCGTGATGCACGAACAGTTGACAGCGGTGGTGGCCGCCTGCGAGCAGCCGAACATCCGGGTCCAGGTGGTGCCGGCCGACGCCGGGGCGTACCCCGGGCTGGACGGACCGTTCGTCATCGCCACCGTCGACGGCAGATCCGTCGGCTACCTGGAGGGGTACCTGCAGGGGCGAGTGGTGGAAAATCCGGACGACGCGTCCAGCCTTGAACGTACCTGGGAGAGCATCCGCGACTACGCTCTATCTGGCCCGCAGAGCCTAGAACTGATCATGAGGACGGCTGAGAGATGGATGTAAGCACCGCGCCCCGGTGGCACAAGAGCACGCACAGCGACAGCACAAGCTGCGTGGAGGTCGCCGAGAACCTGCCTGGGCGGGTGCTGGTCCGGGACACCAAGGACCGCGACGGCGGCACCCTGACCTTCGCGCCGGCCGCCTGGTCGGCCTTCCTCGACCTGGCGACGGCCGACCGGTCGGACGCACGTTAGCCGTGGCGTGCCGCGCCGTGGCGTGGCGTGGCGTGCCGCGACCAGAGCTGAGTGATTACTTGCGCAGAATTCGGCCGACACGCCGGTAGCTGACCTGCAGCACGTCAAGTGATCATGACGGTGACCTCACTGGGCACGCCCGGCGATCGGGACGTACACCTCGGCGGCAAGGATGACGTCGGCCGGGCCCAGTGAGGTCACCAGCAACCCCCGATCGTCCGACACACCTCGGCGACGGTGAACTGATCACCCCCGCCCCCGGCGCCGGTGAATGCCTCGTGCTCGCCGTCGACCAGGCGCTGCACGTACCAGCTGCCCGGTTTCACCCAGAGCCGCAACGCGCGGTCGTCACCGAGGTCGACGGTGTCCACGACGACGTGACCGGCGGGTGGCCGCCACGACTCAGCCGGCTCCGGCTCGGGGGGAGGGAAAAAAACGGAAAAAAAAAACAAGGCCAACAAGACAACAACAAACAAAGAGAAGGGAAAGAGGGTGTCCCCAGGCGAGATTTCCCCCTCTCTCCGCCCTTCCCCCGCACCATCTGGT
>NZ_JBSWXD010000183.1:0-11947 GCF_056160425.1 Micromonospora sp. ABR4_055 | reverse complement strand
TGGTGGAGGGGGTTGTTTCGGCGTACGTGCTGTCGGCTGGCTGCGCCCCCCCTCTCGTCGTTGGCGTGCTCCGGCACGACGACCGCCCGGGAACTTGCCAAGGGGCCGCTGCTGGAGCTGTTCGGAGCCGCCGACACCGCCGGATCCGTGCTGGCCGCGCAGTCCCGACTGGTCTGGGTCACCGCCCTGCTGGCCGGTGCCCTCGCCGGGCTGGTGATCTTCGGCTACCTGCACCGGGCGGTACGCCGGTCCGGCCGGTCGCTGCCCTGGCCTGGATACCTGGTCGCCGGGGCCGGTCCCGGCCTGCTGTTGGTGATCGCCGAGGTGGTCACCCGGGTCGGCGGTGCCCAACTGCTCGATCTGGCCCGGTCGTTCAGCGAAAGCGACCAGGCCTTCCAGACCATGGCCGACGGGGCCCGAATCAACTCGGCGTTGATCGTCCTGTTCACCGCGGCGTTCACCGCGTTGATCTGCCTCGGCCGGACGTTGCCCGGCCAGCCGGCTGCGGAGCCGGCTGCGGGTTCCGAGCCGGCCGGGGATTCCGAGCCGGCGGTGGGCTCGGCGGGCATCCGCTGACGTACCTGGTCGGACAACTTTCCGTCACAGTGACGCGGATCCCTCCCAGGTTCGTGCCAAGCGTCAGTTCGGCGACCGTCGCTCCTCGGCCGCACACCTACCGTCGAGCGAGTGGACGGGCAGGACAGCACGCGACAGGCGCTCGATGGGCGGTACCGGCTGGGGGCAGAGTTCTCCCGTGGGGCGGTCGGCGCGGTGCACCGCGGGCACGATCTGCATGACGACGTGCCGGTGGCGGTGAAGGTGCTCCGGTCGGAGGCCGCCGAGCATCCCGATTTGGTGGAGGGCTTCCACACCGAGGCCGCTCTGCTGTCCCGGCTGAACCATCCGAACGTGATCCGGCTCCGGGCCCGGACCGCCGTGGGCGACCTGCCCGCCCTGGTTCTGGACCTGGTCGACGGCGACGACCTGCGCCACCGGGTCCGCCGGGACGGTCCGCTGCCACCGGCTGTCGCGGTCGCCGTCGCCGCGCAGGTCGCCACTGCTCTGTCGTACCTGCACGAACGTGACATCGCGCACGGCGACGTCAAACCGGCGAACCTGCTGGCACCGGCGGACGGGGGCCGGGTGCGGCTGATCGACTTCGGCGCCGCCCGGGCCGGGCATGCGGCGGCTCCGGATCAGGCCACCCTGGCCACCCCTGAGTACGCCGCGCCGGAGATCGCCTGTGGCGGTCCGCCGACCTGGTCGTCGGACGTCTATGCGCTCGGCATCGTGCTGTTCGAGTTGCTGTGCGGCCGTACGCCGTACCGGGGCGGGAGCGCCGACGAGGTCCTCGCCCGGCACCGGCGGTGTGCGCCCGTACCACCGGCGGGGCTGCCACCGGCGGTGTGGCCGGTGATCGAGCAGTGCCTGGCAGCGCGACCGGCGGACCGGCCGACCGCCCGGTCGCTCGTCGCCCGGTTACGTGGTCTGGAGCCGGCGCTCGACGGCTGGCCGGCGTTGCCGGCGTTGCCGGCGGATACGGTCACCTGGTGGCCCCGCGACGTTCCGGCCACCGCTGGGGCTGCGGTGGGAGCGCGGCCCCGACGCCGGGCACTGCAGTTCGGCGTGTTGGCCGGTGCGGGGCTCGCGTTGTCGGCGGTGGTGGCGGGTCTCACCCTGGCGGCCGGGCAGGGGACCGGTCCGCAGCCGGGTCGGCTCAGCGGGCCGATCGGCCCGGTCGGCGCGTCGGTTCCGCCGGCTGCGAAGTCATCGCCGGTGTCGGTGTCCCCGGGGGAACCGGAGGGTGGGGCGTCGTCGGGAAGCTCGGTTGGTCCCACCGGCCAGGTAGGTTCGAGCGGGATGGCTGGGTCTGGTGTGGCCATCGGGACGCCGCACCCGTCCGACTCGGGACAGCCACCAGGCTTTACGGAGGATATGCCCGGTGAGCTGGGGCTCCGGATCGGGGACCCGGTGCCACAGTGGCCGATGTCCGGGGTGGCCGGACCGGACACTCCGAACTAGTCAGACGAAGTAGACTTCATGCTTCAAACTTCGCTAATGATTCCTACACGCGGGCATGTTGCTGCGGGTAACATATTCTTTGTCCGTTTTGCTGCCTGATGGTAAATATTGATCTTCCTTACCGGACCGTCGTCCACAGACAGTGCACTATAGAACACGGTTGGTCGCGGATCGCGCCAAATCCTGGACGTAGAGGCGACAAAGTGGCAGCGTAGAGGGCATGGCGGATGTACGAATCAATCCCACGGCGGCAGCCCTTCTCGGCCTGCTCCATGAAGGACCCATGACAGGCGGGCAGCTGATGGCTGAAGCTGACCGTCGACTCGGCGCTTACTGGTCGATGACCAGAAGTCAGGTGTACCGGGAGCTACCGGTGCTCGCCGAGCAGGGCCTGGTCCGGCTCGGCAAGCCCGGGCCGCGGTCCAGCCAGCCGTACGCGATCACCGCGGCCGGCAAGCGCGCGTTCCTCAAGTGGTTGGCCGACGCCCCGGGTCGCGACTCGGTGCGTAACCCGATCGCGTTGCGGGTGGCGTTCGGCGAACACCACACGGCCGACCAGCTCAAGACGGTCTACGCGGACGCGAGCGAGCATCACACCGAGGCGTTGGCCGCGGCCCGCGAGCAGGCACGCGAGGCGAAGAAGAACGGCGACACCTTCGGGGCCGCCGCGCTCGAGTTCGCCGTCGCCTACCACAAGGCCGCACTCTCCTGGCTGAAGACCGCACCGGTGGGCTGACCACCGGCGCCGGTCGTCGGTGGTCACGACGTATTGTTGTCGGTTGTGACCACTGCCGACTATGCCGACCAGCTCAAAGATCTTGACGCCACGCTTCGCCGGATCGAGGCGGTCATCGACATCGATCGACTGCGCCGCGACCGGGCGGAGCTGGAGGAGGCTGCCTCTGCCCCCGACCTCTGGAACGACCAGGCGAGGGCACAGCAGGTCACCTCTCGGCTGTCGTACGCGAACGCGGAGATCGCCAAGCTGGAGTCGTTGCGCACCCGGCTGGACGACGCGGCCTTGCTGCTGGAGATGGCGCAGGCGGAGGAGGACGCCGGCACGGTCGCTGAAGTCGGCACCGAGCTGGCCGGGTTGCACAAGGCGATCGAGGAGTTGGAGGTGCGCACGCTGCTCTCCGGGGAGTACGACTCCCGGGAGGCGCTGGTGGCGATCCGGGCCGGGGCCGGCGGTGTCGACGCCGCCGACTTCGCCGAGATGCTGCTGCGCATGTACCTGCGGTGGGCGGAGCGGCACGGCTACCCCACCGAGGTTTACGAGACGTCGTACGCGGAGGAGGCCGGTCTCAAGTCGGCCACCTTCACGGTCAAGGCGCCGTATGCGTTCGGCACTCTGAGTGTTGAGTCCGGAACGCACCGTTTGGTGCGGATCAGCCCATTCGACAACCAGGGCCGGCGGCAGACCAGCTTCGCCGGCGTCGAGGTGCTGCCGGTGGTCGAGCAGACCGATCACATCGACATCCCGGAGAACGAGATCCGGGTGGACGTCTACCGGTCGTCGGGGCCGGGCGGGCAGAGCGTGAACACCACCGACTCGGCCGTACGGCTCACCCACACCCCCACCGGCATCGTGGTCACCTGTCAGAACGAGAAGTCCCAGCTGCAGAACAAGGCCGCCGCGCTGCGCGTGCTGCAGGCCCGGCTGCTGGAGCGCAAGCGACAGGAGGAGCAGGCCAAGATGGCCGGGCTCAAGACCGACGCCGCCGGCTCGTGGGGCGACCAGATGCGGTCGTACGTGCTGCACCCGTACCAGATGGTGAAGGATCTACGGACCGAGCAGGAGACCGGCAACCCGACCGCGGTGCTCGACGGTGACCTGGACGCCTTCATCGAGGCTGGCATCCGCTGGCGCAAGCAACAGGAACTTGCCGAGGACTGATACCGGTAGCAGTCGTCTAACTACTATTCGTACTCAAGTCTCATGTACGGCCTGTGACTGAGCCCATCATTTCGGGTGGTGTCGGTCCGGTCCGGACGGCTGATTTCCTGGGTTTCGCGGGGATTTGCTGGTACGAAACCTCGCGCATTACCGACATAGGAGACATCCGCCATCAGGCTGGACTTGGCGTAGCCGTTACACCGCGTAGACTCACCACCCGTGATTGCGCTCGAGCAAGTGACGAAGACGTACCCGAAGGCGTCCCGGCCCTCGCTGGACAACGTGTCGGTCGCGATCGAGAAGGGCGAGTTCGTCTTCTTCATCGGTCCGTCCGGCTCCGGCAAGTCCACGATCATCAAGCTGCTGCTGCACGAGGTGACCCCCAACCAGGGCAAGGTCATCGTCAACAGCAAGGACGTCACGACCATGCGCTCCTGGAAGATCCCCAACTTCCGGCGCTCCATCGGTTGCGTGTTCCAGGACTTCCGGCTGCTGCCCAACCGCACCGCGTACGAGAACGTCGCCTTCGCCCTCGAGGTGATCGGCAAGACCAAGGCGGTCGCCCGGCGGGTCGTCCCTGAGGTGCTGGAGCTGGTCGGCCTGGGCGGCAAGGAGCACCGCTACCCGCACGAACTTTCCGGTGGTGAGCAGCAGCGCGTCGCGGTGGCCCGGGCGTTCGTCAACCGGCCGCTGGTGCTGCTCGCCGACGAGCCGACCGGAAACCTCGACCCGGACACCTCGATCGAGATCATGCGGCTGCTGGACCGGATCAACCGCACCGGTACCACGGTCGTGATGGTCACCCACGACTCGAACATCGTCAACCAGATGCGGCGTCGGGTCATCGAGATCGAGGCCGGCCGGATCGTCCGCGACCAGGCTCGCGGCGTCTACGGCTAACCAGCCACCACGGCTCCACCGGGGCCTGTGTCGGCCGGCACCGGCACGTGGCGGCCTGGTACCACCATCCAGCGGCAGATCCGGAAGAGGAACCCGATGCGCGCGAAATACGTCCTGTCCGAGGTGATGGTCGGGCTGTGGCGCAACGTGACGATGACCGTCGCCATGATCATCACCATGGCGGTGTCGCTCACCATGCTGGGCGCGAGTGGTCTGATGTACCTGCAGGTCAACTCGATGAAGGACTTCTACTACGACCAGATCGAGGTCTCGATCTTCCTGGTGTCCGACGTCTCCGAGGAGCAACGCGACAGTCTGCAGAGCTCGCTCGACGCCGACCCGTTGATCTCCAACGTGACGTACGAGTCCAAGGAAGAGGCGTACAACCGCTTCCAGACGCTCTACGCCGACGCTCCGGATCTGGTCAACGCGGTCGAGCCGGACCAACTGCCCGAGTCGTTCCGGATCAAGTTGATCGATCCGGAGGAGTACCAGGCGATCTTCGACAAGTACAACGGCACCGAGGGCATCGACGAGATCGTCGACCAGCGCAGACTGCTCGACAAGATCTTCAACATCCTCGGCTCGGTGCAGAGCATGGCGCTGATCGCCGCGTCGATCATGGCCGTGGCGGCGTTGCTGCTGGTCGGCAACACGATCCAGGTCGCGGCGTACAGCAAGCGGCGCGAGGTCGCCGTGATGCGACTGGTCGGCGCCTCCAACTGGTTCATCCAGGCCCCGTTCGTACTCGAAGCCGTCGTCGCCGGCCTGTTCGGCTCGCTGCTCGGCTTCGGTGCCCTGGTGCTGGGTAAGATGTTCCTGCTCGACGGCTCGCTGCGCGACCTCACCGAGCTGCTGACCCCCATCGAGTGGAGCAGCGTACTGCTGATGTTCCCGGTGATGGCCGGCGTCGGCGGCCTGGTCAGCGCGATCACCGCCTGGGTGACGCTGCGCTTCTACCTGCGGGTCTGACGCCCCTACCTGCGGGTTCGACCTCGACCCGATCCGATTCCACCTGCCGCCGCGCGCCGGTTGGTCACCGGAAAGCTGGTACCGGCCGGCGCGTCGTCGCGGGGTAACATGGCGCGGTTGTCCGTCGGCGCCGCGTCTGCGCAGCGGCGCCCGGGTCCGGAGAGGAGGCAGCCATGCCGCGGGAGAAAGGGCGCAAGGTCGTCGCCTCGAACCGCAAGGCTCGGCACGACTACGCCATCACCGACGTGTACGAGGCCGGCATGGCGCTGACCGGCACCGAGGTCAAGTCGCTGCGCTCCGGCCGGGCCTCACTGGTGGACGCCTTCGCCCAGGAACGGCAGGGCGAGATCTTCCTGTACGGCATGCACATCCCGGAGTACGACCAGGGCACCTGGACCAACCATGAGCCCCGCCGGACCCGCAAGCTGCTGCTGCACCGCACCGAGATCGACCGGCTGCTCGGCAAGCTGCGGGAGGGCGGGCTGACCCTGGTCCCGCTCTCGGTCTACTTCTCCGACGGCTGGGCCAAGGTCGAGCTGGCACTCGCCCGGGGCAAGAAGTCCTACGACAAGCGGCAGGACCTGGCCAAGCGGGACGCCGACCGGGAGATCCAGCGGGCGGTCGGCCGGCGTGGCAAGGGGATGGGCTGACCGAGCAGCACCTTCTGTCCGTAGCCGGCTCAAGTCTTCCGGCCGTAATCGGGATGAAGCCGGGGGCCGGAGGCGTTAGGATCGGTTAGGACGCGGACCACCTCCGGGCCGCGCCGCACACCAGGGGGTGACTGGTTTCGACTTCGTACGTTGCGGCAGGGGAAGCGAGCCGAGGAAGCCGACGTCGTCTCGTGAATCGGTCGTCGGAAACCAATAAGCGCCAACTCCAAGCGCGCTGACTTCGCTCTCGCCGCCTGAGGCGAGTAGCAAGTCTGTCGGTCTGGGACTGCCTTCGGCCCAGTAACCGGCATCAGTGAGAGGGCTGGCCTAGCGAACCCGGTCGCGGGGTTCGTGCGGCGAGATCAAACGCGACTGGGCCCGTCACATCGACTCGCTCGCGTGATCGATGGGGCCGAGTAGAGGCACAGCGAGCTGCGCTCGGAGAAGCCCTGGCAAGACGCCGAAGGACCCGGGTTCGATTCCCGGCACCTCCACGGACGACAGCCGGCCCACCGCCGCCAGGCGGTGGGCCGGCTGCATTGTCGGCCCGAACTCACCATGTGTAGCCCACCGCCCAGTTGGTCCGGGAACCCGCTGCCAACCTGGTGCGTCTGACCCGACATGCGCCGTTTCACCGCCCTGTTGGGCATAACACTGATCCTGATCGCAGGTTGCGCGCGGACCGACGGGACCGGACCCGGCGGGCCAGGCGGGTCCGCCGACGAACGCTGGGAGACCTTCCAGCAGCGTGCCGCCGAGGTCGCCGAGGCGTGGCGCACCGCGAGCGGGCGGCAGGAGTGGCTGGCCGGCTACGCACCCCTGCAGAGCCGTACCGTGCTCCCCGCCGAGCCCGGGTTCACCCCGGAGACCGAGCAGGCGTTCCACGCCGGGTGGTACCGGGCCGAGCTGACCGTGTCGACCGAGACACCCGCCGACGGCACGGTCGACTTCCCCGACGGGACGCTGAGCGTACCGCTGGTCAGCGCCGCCGACGCGTACGCGGAACTACGCCAGGGCGACCCGCCCCAGTGCGACGCGGCCCGACCTGGCCCCGACCCGACCAGCAGCGCCACCGACCTGGGCGGCACACCTGGCCCGGACGACGGTGTCACTGACTCCGGTGAGCTCGGCTGCCAGGCGCTGACCGTCACGGCCGCCACGCTCGGCACCGTCGAGCTGCTGACCAGCCGGGGCACGGCGCAGGTGCCCGCCTGGCTGTTCGACGTCGCCGAACTCGACGGGCCGGTCGCCCGGGTCGCCGTCGCCGAATCGGTCGCCGTACCGGCACCCGACCCGCAGGTGCCGGACGCGACCGGCCTCACCACGTTCGTCACCGCACAGGACCTCACCGGCGTCGACGGCACCGAGTTGGCGTACCGACTCGGCGTCGGAGCCTGCGACAGCGACATCACCCCGTTCGTCCAGGAGTACGCGGACGCAGTGGTGGTCGCCGGCGGTGTGACCCGCACCGCACAGGAGTGCACCGACCAACTGCTGTTCCATCCGGTCACCGTGACCCTCGACGAGGCGCTCGGTGACCGTACGGTGCTGGACGCGCTCACCGGTCGCCCACTGCACGTCGCTGCGGGCGGCTGAGCCATGCCGCAGCCGTACGGCCCGGGTCAGGAACCGGATGACACCGCCGTGACCATGTCCCAACTGCTCGACCGAGGGCTGCCCGGGCAGCGCCAACCGGCTGGAGCCTGGAACCTGCCCGCCGGGGAGGCGGTGATCCTGGCCGGTGACGCGGCGACCGGCAACCGGATCCGGATGTGCCTCGACGTCGCCGGGATCAGCGCTGCGGTTGTGGTGCTGGCACCGTCAGGGCAGCTCGAGTGGCAGGGTGATGCCGTCGAGTGACCGCGGGCACGGGCAGTCCCGATCCATCGGCCAGGTCTCCAGCGCGGCCAGCAGCAGCGCGCGTAGCCGAGCGGTGTTCTCGCCGAACACCCGGAACACCTCTTCCTGGGTGACCGCGTGCCCACCCTCGACGCCCGCGTCCAAATCGGTCACCAGGGCGATCGACGTGTAGCACAGCGCCAGCTCCCGGGCGAGGATCGCCTCCGGGTGGCCGGTCATGTTGACCACCGCGCCGCCGATCGCGGTGAACCACCGGGACTCCGCCCTAGTGGAGAACCGTGGCCCCTCGACCACCACCACCGCACCGCCGTCACGTGGCTGCAGGCCCTGCTCGGCGCCGACCCGCAGCAGCACCGACCGCCCGGTCGGGCAGTACGGGTCAGCGAAGCTGACGTGCACCGCACCCTGGTCGTAGAAGGTCTGCACCCGCGCACTGGTCCGGTCGATCAACTGGTCGGGCACCACGAACGTGCCCGGGCCGAGCTCCGGGCGCAGCCCGCCGACCGCGCACGGCGCCAGCACCTGGCGTACGCCGAGCGAGCGCAGTGCCCACAGGTTGGCCCGGTACGGGATCCGGTGTGGCGGATGCCGGTGATCGCGGCCGTGTCGGGGCAGGAACGCGACCCGCCGCCCGCCGACATCGGCGACGGTGATCGGATCGGACGGTTCACCGTACGGCGTCGGCACCCGGTGCTCCGTCGCGTTGTCCAGCAACGCGTACAGCCCGGATCCGCCGATCACCGCGAGCTCTGCCTGCGCCTGCATCAGATCCCTCCCGTTTCGGGCAGGGTGGCCGGAAACACCGATGCCACGCCCCCGCGGTTAGACCTTAACCGGGCGCTGCCGAGCAAGCTATGGTGCCAGGCATGGCTTTCACGGCACCCGTGGCGGATCGTCGCCGCGCCGTCCGCGCGGACCGTGCGGGTCGTGACTGCGCCACGCGGGCAGGTACGGGAGGTCGAGGTGCACGGTGAAGGTCAGCGGATCGGGGGACGGTCGATGGCGTCGATGACCGGCCAGCTGCTGGTCGCGACGCCCACGCTCAAAGATCCCAACTTCGACCGTACGGTCGTGCTGCTGGTCGCCCACGAGGCCGGGGGAGCGCTCGGGGTGGTGCTGAACCGGGCCACCGAGGTGCCGGTCGCCGAGGTGCTGGGTGGCTGGAGCAGTCTCGCCCGGGAGCCGTCGGTGCTGTTCGAGGGCGGCCCGGTGCAGCCTGAGTCGGCGATCTGCCTGGCCCGTACCCGTACCCAGACCGGCCGGGTGAAGGGTTTCCACCGCATCGCCGGCCCACTCGGCACGGTCGACCTGTCGACCGACCCGGGGCCGCTCGCCGAGTCGATCTCCGGGATCCGGGTCTTCGCCGGCTACTCGGGCTGGTCGGCCGGGCAGCTGGAGGAGGAGATCAACGCCGGCTCCTGGTTCGTGCTGGAGGGCCTGCCGGACGATCCGTTCATGGCCCGCCCGGACGATCTGTGGCCGATGGTGCTGCGCCGCCAGCGCGGCATGATGGCTGCGGTGGCCCACTTCCCGGCCGACGTCTCGATGAACTGACCCCGCGCGTCGCCGAGCCGACCCCGCGAGATGACCGCGCGGGGCGGCGTGTGTAGTATTGCCGGGTGCCCGGGGGATCCGGGCCGACCGGGGGCCGTGGCGCAGCTGGTAGCGCACCACACTGGCAGTGTGGGGGTCAGGGGTTCGAGTCCCCTCGGCTCCACCCGTAATTGAGGCCGGCGGCATTCTCAAGCGAAGCTTGTCAATGCAGCTGGCCTCTTTCTGTCATCGCGCAATGGCTCGGGGTGTCAAGCGGTCCTGTCTGACTGCCCTCAGGGTTGGGCCCGCGGACCCTGAGAGCAGGGGTCGCGGGCCGAACCGTCAGGTGGATGTCAGCGGGCGGCGGCAACCGCCCGGGACTCCTCCACCGGGTCTGTCGGGTCGATCGGGGCAGCGGTGGGATCCTTCGGCGAGGGAGGATCGAAGGCTGGTGCGCCGGCCTTGGCCGGAAGCGCGGTCATCAGGACGGCGATCGCCACCAGGATGCCGGCGATCCAGAACACCGTGTTCTGGAAGGCGCCCACGAAGGCGGAGCTGCCCTCGGCACTCTCCAGGTCGGTCAGCACCCCGAAGAAGAAGACCGAGGTCATGGCGAGGCCGAGAGCCTGGCCCACCTGGAGCATCGTGGTGATCAGACCTGATGCGGAACCGGCGTTGGCCAGCGGGACCTCGGCTAGGGCGGCATTCACCAACGGGGCAACGATCAGCCCCATCCCGAGTCCGATGACCAGCAGGGGAGGGATCATCTGCAACGAGGTGATCTCTTGGCCCAGGCGGTCGGCCATCCACCCGTACAGCACCATCCCCGCGCCCATGATGAGGGCACCGGCCTGCAGCACCTTGCGTCCGAAGCGGGGCACCAGCACCTGGACCGAGATCCCGGCGGCGATGGTGGTCGCGATGGAGAACGGGATGCCGGTCAGACCGGCTCGCAGCACACTCCATCCCAGTCCGACCTGCATGTAGAGAGTCCAGACCAGAAAGAACAGGCCGGTCACGACGCCGAAGGCGAGATGGACCGAGACCCCGCTGAAGAAGCTCTTGATCCGAAACAGGGAGAGTTCGATCAAGGGCGAGCCGTCCCGGCGGGTCTTCACCCGCTCGTACCAGACCAGGGCCGCGAAGACCGGCAGCGAGGCGATCATGGTGATGAAGCCCCAGGCCGGCCAGCCCGTCTCCGCTCCCCGGGTCAGGGGGAAGAGCAGCATCAGCAGACCGAGGGTGCCGAGCACCATCCCGACCAGGTCGAGCCGCAGGGCGTGCGGCGACCTCGAATCCTCGATGTACCTGGCTCCGAGGATCAAGGCGAGGATGCCTACTGGCAGGTTGATGAGGAAGATCGGACGCCACTCGAGGCCGAACAGATTCCACTGGGTGAGCAGGGCCCCCAGCAGCGGGCCGGAGATGCCGCCCAGTCCGACGATCGCCCCCCAGAGGCCGAACACCTTGCCCTTCTCGTGAGGCGGGAAGGTGGCGTGGATGATAGCCAGGACCTGGGGCACCATCACCGCCGCCGCGGCACCCTGGGCGATTCGGGCCACGATCAGCACCTCGGGGCCACCGGCGAAGCCACACAGGGCGGAGGCGACGGTGAAGGCCGCCATGCCGAGGAGGAAGAGTCGTTTGCGTCCGAAGATGTCGCCGAGTCGGCCACCAGTGATGAGGCCGACAGCAAAGGCCAGGGCGTAGCCGGCGACGATCCACTGGATCTGACTCACCGAGGCACTGATGTCCCTACGGATCGATGGAATGGCGACGTTGACAATTGTCACGTCAACCAGGTCCATAAAAGCTGCGGCCATCACGATGGCCAGCGCGATCCAGCGCCTTCGGTCCGTCCGAGCAGCTACTGGCTGTGGGTCGCGTGAGGTCATGATACGAGGCTAGGGGTGGCGAGATATCGGTGGGACGCATGAGTGATAGGCGCTTTTTTGCTCCCGATAGGTGGCGCTTATCGGTTGGCCGGAGACGTCAGTGCTGGGGGGGGGGAACACGCCCCTACCGTCACACCCCCCCTCCCCCCACACCCAAAACCCCCCCCCCACCCCCCCCCCCACTCGCCCTCCCCCCCCCCCCCCCCCCCCCCCCCCCC
>NZ_JBSWXD010000182.1:0-11948 GCF_056160425.1 Micromonospora sp. ABR4_055 | reverse complement strand
GCGGTGGGGCGACCGCCCCACCGCCGGGCGGGGCCCGTCGCCGTGTCCTGCGGGTGGTGGGCGAACTGAACTACGGCGGCACCGAGACGCGTACCGCGGAACTGCTGCCACGGCTCGTCCGTGGCGGCACCGTGATGCATCTGCTCACTCTCAGCGACCACGTTGGACCGGGACCGCTGGCCGGGACGGTCGAGCGGTACGGTGGCTCGGTGACCGCCGTACCGCTCGGTGCGCGGTTTCCGGTCCGGTTCCACCGTCTGCTGCGCCAGCTGCGACCCGACGTGGTGCACGTCGACTGCGCCAACTTTTCCGGCGTGCTGCTCGCCCTCGCCGCGGTCGCCGGGGTGCCCGGCCGCGTCGCGCACTTCCGAGGGGACGACAACGCGCCGAGGAGCCCACGTCGTCGGATCCTCCGGTGGCTCGGCGGGCGGCTGCTGCGGACCTTCGCCACCGACGTCCTGGGCGTGTCGCCCGGCTCGCTGACCTTTGGCTTCCATCGGTCCTGGCGGGACGATCCACGCTGTCAGGTGGTGCTCAACGGGCTCGACCTGGACCGCCTGCGTCAACCGTCTGTCGATGACCTGCGGGCGATGATCGGAGCGGGCGTCGCCGATCTCGTCTGCGTCAGCGTGGGACGGGCCTCGCCGGAGAAGCGCCGCTGGCTGCTGCCGCCGATCCTGGCCGCGTTGCGTGACCGGGGGGTCACCGCGCATGCCGTACTCGTCGGGCCGGGCGATCCTGCCGACGACGCCCGGGTGCGTGCCGCGGCGGACGCCGTCGGGGTGACCGGCCGGGTGCATCTGCTCGGCCCCCGAGGCGACGTGGGCGGCCTGCTGGCACAGGCCGACCTGGTCGTCCACCCGTCCAGCCTGGAAGGGTTGCCCGGCGGGGTGCTGGAACCGGTCGCGCTGGGTATCGGCACGGTGGCCTGCGACCTGCCCGGCGTGCGGTTCATCGACGAGCGGCTGCCCGGCGTCGTGATCGTCGATCCCGGGGCGTCGGCGGCGGACTGGGCGGAGGCTGCGCTCGTCGCGGCCGCGTACACCGCCGCGACCACCCCCTCGGCCGCGAGCGATCGATTCGCCCACAGCCCGTTCGCGATCGATGCTGCGGCCGAAACCCATCTGGCGATCTACCGGCGGCGTCCGGGCCGCGTCCGGACCTGCACCGAAGGAGTCTGATGACCGAGCAGACCACGACAGTCGAGGTTGGACCACGAGCCGGTCACCGGCCGGCAGACCGGCAGCGTCGGCCACGGCCGCTGCTGATCGGCGCGTACGCGTTTCCGCACGGTGACGCCACCTCGAACCGGCTGCTGCAACTCGCCCGCTGCGCCGCCGGTGAGGGCGGGCCGACGCTGGTGGTCAACGACTGGCCTTGCGAACTGCCGTTTCCGCCGGACGGGCCACGGGCCAGCGGCGTCGAACTGATCACCTTGCGGATCCGGGGAGCCAACCACGTCAGCCGGATGTCGGCCCGTCTGGCCCGTCCGGTCCGCGTGCTGCGGGCGTTGCGGCGCCGTGGCGTCGGCCGCGGCGACGTCTCCGTGGTCCTGCTGCCGATGGCGATGATGACGTTCGGCAACTGGGCGGTGCTGCGTCTCGGGCTGCGCTGCCCGGTCGTGGTCGACGCCAGCGAACGCCACGACCGGCGACAGTTCCGGCGTGGCTGGTCCGACCCCTACTTCCTGCGCCACCGGTGGTCGACGTTTCTGGCGACCAGGCTCGTCGACCGGTTCACCGCGGTGTCCACCACCCTGGCCGGGTACTTCGAGCGCCGCGGCGGGGCCGTGCTGGTGGTGCCTCCGCAGGTGGACTGCGACGAGTTCGCGCCGCCAGGGCCGCCGTCGCTCGACGCCGGCCTGCGTCTGCTGTACGCGGGCACGCCGGGGCGCAAGGACCTGCTTCACGTGATCGTCGCGGGGATCGGCCGACTGGCACCGCAGGACCAGCGGCGGGTCCGGCTGACCATCGCCGGGATCACCCGCGACGACGCGGCGAACCTGTCCGACCTGGACCCGGCGGTGCTCGAGTCCGTCCACGCCGAGGTGGTGTTCCTCGGCCGGGTACCCCGGGAGACCGTGTTGGAACTGCTGGCCGAGTCGCACTTCGCCATGCTGGTGCGGCCCACCGGCGGCTACGCGGCGAACGGCTTTCCGTCCAAGGTGCCGGAGAGTCTCGCCGCGGGGTGCCCGGTGCTGCTCAACCACACCAGTGACCTGGCCGAATACGTGCGTGACGGTACCGAAGGGCTGGTGCTCGACGGCAGCGGTCCGGACGACGTCCGCCGGGCGGTGCAGCGCGCGTTGCGGCTGCGCGACGAGCAGTGGACGGCGATGAGCCAGGCGGCCCGGTCGCGGGCCCGCCGTTCGTTTGACCACCGGGCCTGGTCGCAGCGGGTCAGTACGTTCGTCGTCCCGGCCGAGGGCCGGAACTGACGACTACCGCAGGACCGGGGTCCGCCCCCGGTTGGGCGACCTGCCCGGCTCGGCCGACGGTGCTGGCTGCGGCGAGGCAGCTGGCTGTGGCGACGCGTCCGGTCGGGGCGACGGCGGTGGGACGTCCGCCGCCGCCCGGTGGTGTCCGGCCCGTCGTCGGGCGGGCAGGTGCAGCAGGACGGCGACCACAGCGAGCCAGAACACGTACGGGTACGTCTGCCCGGTACCGAACATCGCCGACTCGGTGACCTGGATCAGCAGGCCGGTGACGATGAGCCAGACCAGACCCGAGTTCGCCCCGTTCACCGGAGCCCGGACAGCGGCCCATCCGGCGGCGAGCACGGTGAGCAGCAGCGGCACCGCGGCCACCAGCCCGAGCTCCAGCATCATCTGCAGGTAGCTGTTGTGCACCAGCCCGACGTTGAAGCCGCGCAGTTCGTCGTAGTTGGCCAGTTCGTAGAGGTGGTCGCGGGACGCGTACCCGTAACCGAGCGCCGGATGGTTCTCCCACCACAGGTCGACCGTCATGTGCCACAGCCGGATCCGGCCGTTGGACAGGTCGCTCTGAGTGAACCGGCTGACGAACTGCTGCATCCAGGACGCGGCGAAGACGGACGGCAACAGGCCGGACAGGTACCCGGCCAGCAGGGCCGCGGTCGCGCCGACGGCGACCCGGATCAGGGTACCGATTCCATGCCGTAGCACCACCCAGAGCGCCCCGACGAGCACGGCGCCCAGTCCGGTGCGGGACTGGGACAACACGAGGGCGCCAGCCACCGGCAGGATGCCGAGCAGTTCGGCACGTCGCCCGGTCTCCCGGTAGACCGCCCAGCCGAGCGGCACGGCCAACGCACAGACCATGCCGAGCATGTTGGGGTTGCTGAACAGCCCTTGGAACCGGGAACTGCCGGACAACGCGGGGGCCAACGTGCCGTTGGCCGCTCCGTAGCCGATGCTGACCACGACGGATACGGCCAGCACCAGGTAGACCACCCGCAGGTCGGCCATCATGACCGCCCGGTCCGGCCACCGCCGCCGAGCCAACCCGTGGACCAGCCCGGCCAGCAGCAGCAGGGCCAGACCACGTTGGAAGGACTCGAACGGAGCGATCGACCAGACCGCGCTGAGCGTGGCGAGACCGGCGAGTACCCAGAGCGACCCGATCAGGACACCGGTAGCCGGACTCGTCGGCGCGGCAGCGGCGGGTCGGCGCTGGCACAGCGCCCAGACGACCAGGCCGCCGACGGCCACGTACCGTGGATAGAAGCTGGCGTCGGCCAGCGTCTCGACATCGGACGACGCGCCGATCAGCAGCGCCATCGTCAGCGCCAGGAGCCATCGCCAGCCGTCCATCTGGGATGCGCAGATGAGCATGACGAGCAGCGCGACGGCGGCCGAGGCGACCAGCGGATTCCGTACCGCAAGAATGGTCGTGACCCCCAGCAGGGCCGCCGCGCCGACCAGCACGGTCAGCCGGCTCATTCGGTCTACCACGTGTCGTCCTTCGGCTTGCGGTGGGCCGGGGTGAACCCGAGCGGTCTGTCTGTCGGTCCGGCACGTCAGACCACGAGGTGTCGCCGGTCCACCTCGGCCGGGGCGCCGGCCCAGCGGGCCCGGGCGGCGTACAGCGACCGGACCATCTCCGGCCAGGAGGGCGGACGGTATCCGGTGACGTCGGCCAGCCGGTCGGCGCGCATCGACCGGTCACAGGCGAACCCGTCGTCCGGCACGATGTCACCTGGCCACCGGTACACCTCGGCGATCAACCGGAGCAGGTCGTACTTTGAGATCGGCTCGGCGGCCAGGTGGTACAACCCGGTGAGATCGGTCCGGGGCAGCACCACGGTCCGCAGCAGCCGGGCGAACTCGACGGTCGTCACGCCGGTGTAGATCGCCCTGGTCCAGCCCTTGACGCCACCGGGGCGAGACAGAAACCAGTCCACCAACGACCGGTTGCTGGTCAGCTCGTGACCGATGATCGAGGTACGCAGTGTGAGCGTTCCTTCGCCGGTGACCTCGCCCAGCAGCTTGGACCGTCCGTAGAGGTCCGGTGGGTCGGGCAGGTCCTCCTCGACGTAGCCGCCCTGGCGTCCGGAGAAGACACAGTCGGTGCTGACGTGGACCAGCCGGCTGCCGATCTGGCCGCAGGTCTGCGCCAACATATGCGGGAAGAGAGCGTTCAGGGTGACGGTGTGCGTGGCGTCCTGCACGTCGGGGCGTTGCTTGATCACCCCGACACAGTTGACGACCACGTCCGGCCGGAGCTCGTCGACGATCCGGCGGACCTGGTCGAACCGGGAGGCGTCGATGTCGCTGGCGATCCGCCCGACCAGTGGCGCGGGGAAGTGGGGTGCGCGGTCGGCCAGGTCGCGGGCGGTGCCGTGAACGTCGAGCGTCGGGTCGGCGCTGAGTTCCCGCAACAGGGTGTGACCGAGCATCCCGGTGGCTCCGGCGACGAGGACCCGCTGTCGAGCGGGACCCGGTCGGTCGGTCCGCCGCCGCGGCACCCGATCCAGGTGCCCGCCAGCGTCGGCGAGGGCGCTCATGCCGCGCCGACCAGGCTCGCGTCGACCGGGCTCGCGGCGGCATCGAGGTGTGCCCGCACCTCCGGCAGGGTGAGCAGCAGCGACTCGACCTGCGGCACGGTCAGCCGCCGGGCATTGTGCGAATTGAAGTCGGTGAGCCCGCCGCTGTCGACGTCGCCCTCGTCGACGTAGAGGGCGTAGTTGAGATCGCGGCTGTCCACCGGGACCCGGAGGAACTCACCCAGGTCTTCGGCGTGGGACAACTCCTCGCGGCTGGCCAACGTCTCGTACATCTTCTCGCCGTGCCGGATGCCGAGCACGTCGAACTTGGCCGGTACGCCGAACAGGTTGCACAACGCGGTGGCAAGGTCGCCGATGGTGCAGGCGTCGGCCTTACGGATGAAGACGTCGCCCTGCCGGCCGTGGTGGAACGCATGTTCCACCAGGTCGACCGACTGGGCGAGGGACATCAGGAACCGGGTCATCGACGGCTCGGTGACGGTCGGCAGGCTGCCCTGGCGGATCTGGTCGATGAACAGCGGGATGACCGAGCCGCGCGAGTACATGACGTTGCCGTACCGCACGCAGCAGACCCGGGTCCGGGCTGTCAGGTTGTCCCGGGCGTGTGCCTGTGCCACCTTCTCCATCAACGCCTTGGTCATGCCCATCGCGTTGACCGGATAGACGGCTTTGTCGGTGCTCAACAGCACCAGCGCCTCGACCCCGACCCGTTCACACGCGTCCACCAGGTGGGCGCTGCCGAGGACGTTGGTCCGGACCGCTTCGAGTGGGAAGAACTCGCACGACGGCACCTGCTTGAGCGCGGCGGCGTGGAAGACGAAATCCATGCCCCGTACGGCTTTGAGCACACTGTCGTAGTCCCGGATGTCGCCGACGTAGTAGCGGACGCGCTCGTCGGCGAGTCGGTGCCGCATGGCGTCCTGCTTGGACTCGTCGCGGCTGAATACCCGGACCTCCTGGGCGCCGGCGTCCAGCAACCGGGAAACCATCGTCTGGCCGAAGGACCCAGTGCCACCGGTGATCAAGAAGCGCCGGTCCGATAGCGAGGAAACCACATCTGCCCCTGTCTTGCTTCTCCCGTCGGGCCACCCCCCGGGGGACGGTGGATGTCGTCGTACGTGACGATATAGTCACATAAGTGGCGTAGAGGTCATTTTCCGGCAAGGTGAGGAAGGCTCGGATGATCCGGTGGCCCGCGATCCCGGGCCGAGTCGTCATTAACCGCAAAAGGGGCAAAACAGCCCGTAGCGACTGGTAGTTGTATTGCATGCTGATCGGTCTGCTCACCCAGTGGTTCGATCCCGAGCCCGGGCCGGCCGCGTTGCCTGGCCGGCTCGCTCACGCTCTCGCTCGACGGGGGCACGAGGTGCGGGTGGTCACCGGATTCCCGAACTATCCGACCGGCCGGCTCGCTCCCGGCTACCGGATGGCGCGCCGGCTCGATGAGACGGACGGCGACGTGCGGATCCGCCGGGTGGCGCTCTACCCCAGCCATGACCGGTCCGCCGCACGGCGACTGGTCAACTACGGCTCGTTCGCCGGTTCGGCGCTGGTCTCCGGCGCCGACGCGCTGCGCGGTCTCGACGCACTCTGGGTCGGCAACTCGCCGATCTCGGTGGCAATTCCGATGTGGTATGCCCGGTACGTCCACCGGGTACCGGTCCTGCTGCATGTCCTGGACATCTGGCCGGACAGTGCGGTGGCGAGCGGATTCCTCGGCAACGGTCCCCTGTCACAGGGTCTCGCGCGGGGGATGACCCGTTGGTGCGCGGCGATGTACCGCAGCGCGGATCGGGTGGCCTACGTCTCGCCCGGTGCGGGTGGGCTGCTCGCCGGGCGAGGCGTACCGCAGGAGAAGCTGATCCACATTCCGATGTGGGCCGACGAGGCGGTGCCGGTCCGCCGCCCCGATCTGCGCGCCGAGCTCGGGATCCGTCCCGATCAGGTGGTGCTGTCGTACGCCGGCGCGCTCGGTGAGGCACAGGCCCTCGACCCGTTGATCGACGCGTGCGTCCGGATCGACGATCCGAGGCTGGTCTGTCTCATCGCCGGGTCGGGCACTACCGAGGACCGGCTGCGTGTCCGCGCGGCCCGGGCAGGTGCCACCAACGTCCGGTTTCTCGGCCGGCTGCCCCGAGACCGGATGCCCGCGCTGATGGCCGCAGGCGACGTGCACTACGTGAGCCTGCGCCCCGGTGGGATGTCGGCGTACACGATGCCGAGCAAGGTGCAGGCGATCCTTGCGGCAGGTCGGGCGCTGCTCGTCGCGGCCGAGGGCGACGCCGCGACGGTCGCCCTGGACAGCGGCGCGGGCTTCGTCGCCCGGGCGGGGGACCCGGACTCGATCGGAACCGCGCTGCGCGAAGTGTGCGACCTGGGCCGCGAGAAGCTCGAGCTGCTCGGGCAGGCTGGCCGGTCCTATTACGACAAGGTGTTCTCGGTCGCGGTCGGTGCCGAGCGGGTCGAGCAGGCGCTGCGAGTGACGGTGGAAGGCTGTCGGCCGCGCCGAGGAGGAGCCCGATGACGAATCCTCTCGACGACGAGAGTGGCTGCTTCGTGGTCCTGATCAACGACAGGGGCCAGCATTCGCTGTGACCGGAGTTCTTCGCCGTGCCCTCCGGTTGGCGTGTCGTGCAGGGGCCCGTCGGCCACGCCGACGCTCTGGCCTGGGTCGAGCGGGAGTGGACCGACCAGCGGCCAACGAGCGTCGCCGGGCTGCGTCGACCGGGCATTGGCTGAGGAGCGGTCCGAGAGATCTCCGGAAACCTGCTCGATCATCCCGGTCGCCAGCGGCGCGGCGGCACCCACCCCGGTTCTTGACATCCGGCTCGTTCGCACCCACCGACTGGCGGAGAACAGCCAATACCAGCGGTACGGGGTTGGGCCCACGGGTTCCGGAGGTTTCCAGGGCATCTCCGGAAGTCGTTGACAGGACAATTTCGACGGTCCGATACCGGCGGCCGTCGCCCGGCCACCGGCCGGCCCTCTGTTCGTCCTGCCGGCCCGGCCCTGCGTCTTCGACATCGGCGCGAACATCGGCCTGTTCACGTTGTTCACCAAACGACGCTGACCCGACGCGACGGTCCGGGCCCTTGAACCGGTGCCCCTACCGCTGACTACCTGCGCCGCAACATCGCGCGGCACCAGCTGACCGACGTTACCGTCATCCAGCAGGCCCTCGGCGACCAGCCCGCTGGCAACGCCAGTTTTGTGCACTATCCGAACATGCCGGGAAACTCCACCCGGTATCCGGAGGACAAGGAACTCCAGAAGGCGGTGGTGGCCCGCAGACGCCCTGACTGGGACGTGGCCGAGCAGTACCGACCGGTGAACCTCACCGCTCGCTGTCCTCGCGTCCCAGGGCTTCGGGTGCGAGTTCAACCCCGTGCCACTCGTCTACCCCGAGGTCCGCACGTACCTGGTCCCCGCGCGACGGTCCACGGCCCGGCCCGCCGCCTGACGCGACACGGGAGGTCAGCCCTCGGCATCGGCGAGCAACGGTTCCAGCACCAGGTCGGGGTCGCGATTGCGCACGGTGGACAGTCGCCACTTGTCGGGGAACAGGGCGAGCAGTTCACCGTCGCGCACCCGGGTCATCACCTCGACCCCGGGTGCCGCGTTCAACCCGGCCACACTCGCCGCGTCGGTGCGCCGGGCCAGGGTGTACGGCAGATGGTCGACCGCGGTCGGTACCCCGAACTCGGTCGCCAGCCGGTGGGTGGCGACCTCGAACTGCATCGGCCCGACGGCGGCGAGCACCGGGGACTGCTCGCCCCGGCGGTCCGATCGCAGTACCTGGACCACGCCTTCGCCGTCGAGTTGTTCGACGCCGCGGCGGAACCGTTTGAACTTCGACGCGTCGGTGGCTCGGACGGCGACGAAGTGTTCGGGGGCGAACGACGGCAGTGGCGGGAACGTCACCGCCGGCCCGGGCGCGTAGAGGCTGTCGCCGATGCTCAGCGCGGTGGCGTTGACCAGGCCGACCACGTCGCCCGGGTACGCCTCGTCGATGGTGTCCCGGTCGCGGCCGAAGACCTGCTGGGCGTACTTGGTGGCGAACGGGCGGCCGGTGCCGGCATGGGTGACGACCATGCCGCGTTCGAACCGGCCGGAGCAGACCCGGACGAACGCCACCTGGTCGCGGTGGGCCGGGTTCATGTTCGCCTGGGTCTTGAAGACGAATCCGGCGAACGGAGCGTCCAGCTCGCGGAGGGTGCCGGTGGTGTCCGGTCGGGCCGTCGGCGCGGGGGCGGTGTCCACCAGCACGTCGAGGAGCTGGCGTACGCCAGCGTTGGTGACTGCGGCGCCGAACAGCACGGGTGTGGTGGTCGCAGCGACGAAGCCGGCCTGTTCGTGCTCGGCGCCGGTGGCGGCGAGCAGGTCCAGCTCCTCGATCGCCTGAGTCCAGTCGGCGCCGTAGCGTCGGGCGGCCTCGGCGGCGGTGAGTGGTTCCTCGATGACGGCGGTGGCTCCGCCAGGGGTACGGGTGAACGCGACCATGCCGCCGCTGCGCCGGTCGGCCACCCCGTGGAACTGCCCCGCGACACCGACCGGCCAGGTCAGTGGGGTGCACCGCAGCCCGATCCGTTGCTCGATCTCGTCGAGCAGTTCGAGCGGCTCCAGCCCAGGGCGGTCCCACTTGTTGATGAAGGTGATCACCGGCACCCGGCGGTGGCGACACACCTCGAACAGCTTCAGCGTCTGCGGTTCCAGTCCCTTGGCGGCGTCGAGCAGCATCACCGCGCAGTCGACGGCGGTCAGCACCCGGTAGGTGTCCTCGGAGAAGTCCGCGTGCCCTGGCGTGTCGAGCAGGTTCACCACCGTGTCGCGGTAGGTGAACTGCAGTGCCGCCGAGGTGATCGAGATGCCGCGCTGCTGCTCCAGGGCCATCCAGTCGGAGACCACGCCACGGCGGTCGCCCTTGCCGTGCACGGCACCGGCGGAGTTGATCGCCCGAGCGTGCAACGCGAGGGCCTCGGTGATGGTGGACTTGCCGGCGTCCGGGTGGGAGATCACCGCGAAGGTACGCCGTCGTGCCGCCTCCGTGGTGACTTGTTGTATGACTTCCACTACTCCTGGCACCTGAGGTCCTCCTCTCGCCACCCGTTGCCCAGCAGCAGGTCGACGACCGAACTCTAACGTGCGAGGCGCTTGTTTCTCGGTCGGTGCGGTGTCAGCCCACGTCAACCGTCGGGTCGTGACGATGAACACTTACCACCCGTGTCTACCCTCGCGCGACGGTACTGTCTCCGAGGCACGTCCGCGAGACCCTGCGCGTTGCCGCGCGCCCTGATCGGAAAAGGCTGTATGTCGTCGTTCTCGCCTGCGGTGTTGCGGCCGCGTCTGTCCCGCCCGTCGTGGTTGTCCCCGAAGGTGTTCCGTACCGAGGTCCTCGCCGGCCTGGTGGTCGCGCTCGCGTTGATCCCGGAGGCGATCTCGTTCTCCATCCTCGCCGGGGTCGACCCACGGGTCGGGCTGTTCGCGTCGTTCACCATGGCGGTGACCATCGCGGTCTGCGGTGGCCGGCCGGCGATGATCTCCGCAGCGACCGGCGCGATCGCGTTGATCGTCGCCCCGTTGGCCCGCGACCACGGGCTCGGCTATCTGCTGGCGGCGGTGATCCTCGGCGGGGTGCTGCAGGTGCTGCTCGCCGCGCTCGGCGTCGCCCGACTGATGCGGTTCGTCCCGCGCAGTGTGATGGTCGGCTTCGTCAACGCCCTCGCGATCCTGATCTTCGCCGCGCAGGTGCCGTACCTGATCGGGGTGCCGTGGCTGGTCTATCCGATGGTCGTCGTCGCGCTGGTGATCATTGTCGGGCTGCCCCGGCTGACGAAGGCGGTGCCGGCACCGCTGGTCGCGATCGTCGTGCTGACCGTCGTCACGGTCGTCGCCGGCTTCGCCGTGCCGACCGTCGGTGACCAGGGATCCCTGCCGGACAGCCTGCCCGTGCTCGGTGTGCCGCAGATCCCGTACACCTGGGCGACCCTGCAGGTGATCGCACCGTACGCGGTCGGGATCGCGCTGGTCGGGTTGATGGAGTCGTTGATGACCGCCAAGCTGGTCGACGACATCACCGACACCCACTCGAACAAGACCCGCGAGTCGTGGGGTCAGGGCGTGGCGAACATCGTCACCGGCTTCTTCGGCGGCATGGGCGGCTGCGCGATGATCGGCCAGACGATGATCAACGTCAAGGTGGCCGGTGCCCGTACCCGGCTGTCGACCTTCCTGTCCGGGGTGTTCCTGCTGATCCTGGTCGTCTCCCTGGGCGACGTCGTCGCCCGGATCCCGATGGCCGCCCTGGTCGCCGTGATGATCATCGTCGCGGTGTCGACGTTCGACTGGCACAGCGTCGCCCCCGCCACCGTGAAGCGGATGCCGTGGGGGGAACTCGCAGTGATGGTTTCCACCGTCGCCGCGGTGCTGATCACCCACAACCTGGCCATCGGCGTGATCATCGGTGTCCTGGCCGCCATGGTGATCTTCGCCCGCCGGGTCGCACACATGGTGGAGGTCACCAGCGTGCTCGACCCCGACGGCAGCACCCGGATCTACTCGGTGCACGGCGAACTGTTCTTCGCCTCCAGCAACGACCTCGTCTACCAGTTCGACTACGCCGGCGACCCGGACCGGGTGATCATCGACATGACGCATGCGCACATCTGGGACGCCTCGTCGGTGGCCGCGCTCGACGCCATCACCACCAAGTACGCCAGCCGCGGCAAGAGCGTCGAGATCATCGAGCTGAACCAGCCCAGCGCCCGGATCCACGGCACCCTCGCCGGGCAGCTCAAGGTCGGGCACTAGACACACCGGCGTTCCATAGATGCCGGCCGCAGTGGGGGGGGGGGGGGGGGGGGGGGGGGGGGGGGGAGGGGGGGGGGGGGAGGGGGGGGGGGGGGGAGGGGGGGGGGGGGGGGGAGGAGGGTAGGTCGTCGCCGGCACCCGGGTGAGCCGAGGTAGCG
>NZ_JBSWXD010000181.1:0-11985 GCF_056160425.1 Micromonospora sp. ABR4_055 | reverse complement strand
CCCCCCCCCCCCCCCCCCCCCCCCCCCCCCCCCCCCCCCCCCCCCCCCCCCCCCCCCCCCCCCCTCCCCCCCCCCCCCCCCCCCCCCCCCCGCTGGACTATCTCGCCGCCCGACTGATCAACGGCAAACTCAACGGCACGCCGGTCGAACGCTCCGTCGACCTGACCCGGATCGAGCGCGCCGTACGGGAGATCCTCATCGCCGTCGGCGAGGACCCGGACCGCGACGGGCTGCGCCAGACGCCGGCCCGGGTCGCTCGGGCGTACGCCGAGCTGCTCGCGGGCCTGCGGGCCGACGCGGCCCAGGTGCTCACCACCACCTTCGAGGCTGACCACGACGAGCTGGTGCTGGTCCGCGACATCGAGGTGATGTCGCTGTGCGAGCACCACATGCTGCCGTTCCGGGGCGTGGCGCACATCGGGTACATTCCCGGAGCGACCGGCCGGATAACCGGCCTGTCGAAGCTGGCCCGCCTGGTCGAGGTCTACGCCCGGCGGCTACAGGTCCAGGAGCGGCTCACCTCGCAGATCGCCGACATGCTGATGAGCCGGCTGGAGCCGCGCGGTGTGGTCACCGTGCTGGAGTGCGAACACATGTGCATGGCGATGCGCGGCATTCAGAAGGCTGGTGCCCGTACCATCACCTCGGCCGTACGCGGTGTGTTCCAACGCGACGCCAAGTCCCGTGCTGAAGCGATGAGCCTGATCATCCACAGCTGACGCCAACTGCCCGATTCACCCGAGCAGCGAGATCAGCGCCGCCAGCACCAACGCCAGCACCAGCGGGACCGCGCAGACCAGCGCCCCCACCAACGGTGTGCGGTCCGGCCGCTGGCGCGGCCCGCCGAATACGAAACCGACCGCCAGCCAGCCAAGGCCGAACGCGACCAGCGGCAGGACCAGCCCGCAGCCGAGCGCGTAGCCCAGCGGTGCCTGGTCTCCGGCGACCACGAACATGGCCAACTGGATCATCAGGACGATCACCGCGAACGGCCCGTACACCAGCAGGTTGCGAAGCCACGGCGGGGGACCGCCAGACGGACCCGCCGCGACGGCCAGGTCGCCGTTGGCGGCGTCGACCTGCGCGTGCGCTCGCGCGATCGCCGCCTGCCGGGCCGGCGACCCGACTGCCAAGGAGGCAGGCATCCGCACTGCGGCACCGACCGAAGCCCCGGCTGAGGCACTGACCGCGGCGTGGACCGCGGCTACCTCCGGCGGCATCGGATTGAGCAGGCCAGGCGGTACGCCGAGCATGACCAGTTGACGCCGCTGGACAGCGAGCCGGTCGCGCAGCACCGTCAGGTCCCTTGAGCGCCGGTCGCCAGCTGGACCGTCCGTTGGCCGCCCTTGGCCGTGGCGTAGCCGGGCCAACCGTCGGGCGGCCGCTACGTACTCCGCCCACTCGTCTCCGGTGCCGTTCCCAGTCACGCCGCGCCCTCCGCAGTGTCGGCTACGACGCGCCCCTCCCCGGTGTCGGCTACGACGCGTCCCTCCCCGGTGTCGGCCACGACGCGTCCCTCCCCGGTGTCGGTCCCGGTCCCGGCCGGTTGGAACGGGACGAAGACGGTGCGCCGGTCGGTCTGCGCGTCGTACAACAGACCACGTTGCGGGCGGGGGTGCCAAGCCGGCAGCCGGCCGGCGAACCCGACTGGCCCGGCCGTCGCGGCCTGCTCGGTCACCGGCCGGTCGAGCAGGACGATCCCGGAGATCAGGTCCGGACTGGGACCGAGAAATGCCAGGAACGAGTCCGGCTGCTCCCAGCCGGAGAGCAGATGGATGCCGCGGGCCGGCCCGGAGTCCAACAGGTTGCGCAGGCGGGCGGCGGCCGGCCCGCCGAGCTCGAGAACATCGGCGGTGGCGATGACCAGGTACGCGGGGCCGGCTGCGTCGCCCAGCGTCCGGAGAACCTCCAGATCCACCACCTCGGTCGGCTGACGGACGCCGACCGCTCGGGCGAGGTCGGTCAACTGCCGGCGGTCGTGTTCGCCCATCGACAGCAACAGGATGCGGGCGGTGCCGGGCTGGTGGTGTGCCGCGGCGCTGCGTACCACCGTGGCCAGCAGGCTCGCGGTGCTCTCCCGGGAGCCGAAGATGGCGAGGTGGCGACCGGGGGCACGTTCGAACCGGAACTCCGCTGTCCGCCCCGGCAGCTCGACGGCCCGGCCGAAGAGTCCGGCTGGAGTGTCCGGCGGGTCGGCCAGCACCCGCTGGTAGGTCTCGTCCGATTCGAGCTCCGGCTGGAGGTAGCCGGCGAAGACCTGCGGCGGCCGGGCGTCGGCCGCACGGCGCGACCACAGCTGCCGGCGGAGCCCGGCCAACCCAGGCCGGTCCGTGTACGGATCCGGAAACACGACGGTACGTTCGTGGCCGCGGGTCGCCCCACGCGGGCCGCCCAGCCCGCCGGCGGTGTTCACCACTGCCCGACCCGTCGGCAGCCCGACCGCGGCGTCGTTGCTCGGCTCCAGGAGCCAGTCACCGCCGGCCAGCACCACCCGGACCGGAAACTGGCTCAGCAGCGAATCCCGCCGCCACCAGCCACCGCCGGTCGACCCGCCGGCCGGATCGGGGCCGACCCAACCGCCTGAGCCCACCCAGCCGCCCGACCCGTCAGGCTCATCGGATCCGACGCTCTGCTCCGACCCGGGAGCTGGGCCGGTCCCGGAGTCGGCGATCAGCAGGTGGACTCCGCTGCCGCGCCCGCCCCTGGCGATCCGTTCGAGCAGGTCGAGTGACTCGTCGGCGACCGGTCCGGTCAGGTCCAGCATTGGGGCCGGATCCTTGAGCACGCAGAGAACGCGGGTCGTGCCCGTGGCGGCGGCGAGCTCGGCGAACCGGGTCGTCCCATTGCGGGTCGCCAGGAAGGAGCGCCGGTCGACCTCCGCCGCCACCTGACGCAGCACCGACAGTCCGTACTCCGGGTCGGCGTCCACCCCGGCCGTCGCGATGTGCGGCAGCCCGGACGGGTCGGTGACGCCGGGCAGCACGCTGGTGAACGACTCGCCGGGCGACAGGTCCACCAGATGCAGGGTCACCTCGGCGGGATCGTGCCGTACCGCCAGCCCGTACAGGAGGGCGGTGAGGAACTGGTCCACCTCTGCGCCGGCCTGCCCGGCCACCAACCAGTGTGGGGTGATGTCGTTGAACCGGAGCAGGACCGGCCGGTGTCCGTCGAACCCCGCTGCGGCCACCAGCCCGTCGGCGGCGGATCCGGCGACCGTTCCGTCCGCCGGGTCGGGCAGCAGGTCGGTCAGCGGTGGGCGGGCACCGACCTCGGACCGGGCGACGAGTTCCGCGCACACCTGGTCGATCAGCTGCTGGGGTGGCTGCCGGTCCAGGTACACCGGCGCGTCGAGACCGCCGAGGTGGTCGCCGCCCGCTCCGGCCGGCAGGTCGCGGAAGGTGTCCCCGGGCGGGTCACCGACCAGGACGTACGGATTCCGTAGCCGCACCATGGTGCTGCACGGCAGGTCGGCGCGGGTCTGCTCGGTGTCCAGCGGAGGCGGCGGCCAGCCGGCGACGACCAGATGCAGGCCATGCTCGGGGCCCACTTGGGCAAGCCGGGCGATCCGGTCGAGCACGACACCGTCGGTGAGTTCGGGCAGCGAGGCGATTATCAGCAGCATGAACCGCCCCTGCCGGTGGTGCCGGGCGACCGTCGGTCGGGCCGGTCGGATCCACTGCTCCGCCTCGGCCAGGGCGGCCCGCAGCCCGGTGACGTCGGTGGCGGCCGGGCGCAGTACGCCGGCCTCGGTCAACGGCCGGAAAGGGCCGAGCACGTCCTCGCCCGCGGCACCGACGCCGTCCACCGTGCGCACCGACACCCGTTCCGGCGGTACGGCGGCCAGCAGGCGGAGCAGCACGGCCCGCAGCAGCCCGGCGACCCGTCGGTCGCGGATGTCGCCGTCGAGCGTCAGATGCCCGCTGCCGAGGAACGGGACGACCACCGGGAACCGGGCGTCGTCCAGTGGCTGGGCGATGCCGATCCGCAGGTGGCCGACGTGGTCGAGACCGCCCATCGGCATCGTCGGGGTCTGGGCGTCGAGCGGGGCACCCCACCAGCCGGGGGCCAGCCGCGCTGCGAGGCTGCGGAGCTGCTCGGCGACCTCGTGCTGATCGGAGCCGGTGGTACGGCCGCCACCGGCCGCGTCAACCTGGTCCAGCGCGGTGACGACGGCTGCCGCCGAGCGGTGCAGCGCGGCGGCGCGGTCCAGGTCCATGCCCATGTCGACCACCTGCCTACCGCTGTACGGCAGCTCGTCCGCGAGCGCCGGTTGAGTTCAGACCTGAGACGGTATCCCAGCCGGTCCGCAGCCGGATGTGGGGTGACCGAGGTTTCCCGCCTGATCAGTACTCGTCAGGGTGCTTCGCCGGATATGTGACCAATAAGGACTCGAACCGGCTATTCAGTCTCACGTTCGCGACGGATACTGTCGAGGGGTGGAGCAGACCCGGCCGGCGGCGGCCCCTGTACGCCGTGGACGGGTGCCCAGGCAGCGAATCGCTCCCGGCGTCGGAGTGCCGCCCGTGGTGCCACCCGGCCGCCGGCTACGGCTGGCGTTGGTGCTGGCTGCCGGGATCACCGCGCTGCTCTGCCTCGGCGGCGTCAGCGTCGCGTTCGTCCTCTACACCAGCGTCACCACCCCCGACCGGGGCACCCCCGAATCGACGGTCCGTGGCTACCTCGTGGCCTACCTGTCGGCCCGCGACGACCTCCAGGCCGACGGTTTCACCTGCACCGACCCGGATCTGTCGGCCGTCCAACGGCTGCGGGAGCAGGTCGTTGCCAGCGAGGAACGAGGCAGCACGGTCATCGTGCGGGTCCAGTCGGTCGCGCTGGTGTCCGAGTCGGAGAGCTCGGCGGTGGTTTCGGCGACCGTACGACAGACGGCCACGTTCAACGGCCGGATGTTCGCCACAACTGCCGACTGGCGGTTCCACGTGGTCGACCAGGGTGGTTGGCGGGTGTGTGGAGCCGAACAGACGAGCTGAGCGCTCGACCGCCTCGGTCTCGCCGGCAAGGCTGCCGACGTCACTCCACCCAGACCAGATGGACCGGCAGTTCGATCGTCTCCGGCGGCTGACCCGTCCAAACCCACCGGTACCAGGCCAGCTCGGTGGCCGCCCGAACACAGATGTCCCCATCGGCGCCGGAGTGCAACTCGGTCACCGCGCGCAGGTCGCGGCGCTCCTGGCCGTCGTCCATGTGCACCAGCCGTCGGCCGACCAGCGGCCCCGCGTCAACCACCGGCACCGGAAAACGGGGTGCCGGGGCATCCAGCGACACGAGCCGGGACAGCACGTCGCCCCGCCCGGGGTGGGTCAGCGTGTCGTCCGGCTGCTCGACCCAGACCCGGTCGGCCGGTACCAGGGGGGCGAACACCTCCACCCCCTCCGATTCGGCCCGGTACCATTCCTGCTCCGGCAGCACCGGCACGTAGGTGCGGCTGCGCTGCACGACCTTCTCGTCGCCGCGCAGGTCGCCGCGCCATCCGGTGCCCGGCAGGCCAACCCAGACCCGCCGGCCGCGTAGCGTGGCTGCGACGGCGGCTGGCACCAGCGCTGTCGGTCGCGGCGGTCGAGGCGCCCAGTTCGGTTGATCCGCGAACGGGTCCGGCATCGGGTCCCGGGTCAACGCAGTTTCCTCCGGTCGGTCAGCCACTCTCACCGAGCGGCGCGCCCCGCTCCCGCATGAACGGCACCGGGTCGACGGCTCCGCGGCTGCTGCGGTCTGCGTTGAGATGGATCTCGTAGTGCAGGTGCGGGCCGGACGAGTTGCCGCTGGAGCCAACCTCGCCGATCACCTGTCCGGCGTCTACCAGGTCGCCTTCGCCGACTTCTGGCCGCTTCACCATGTGACAGTATCTCGTGATCACCTGGTCGGCGTGCAGGATGTCGACGAACCAGCCGCAGCCACCTTTGCTGGGCGAGCCGTCGACGTCGCAGTCGAGGCGGCCGTACTGGTCCGGGTCGCACCGGGAGACGATGACGCGGCCGGCCGAGGCGGCCCGGATCAGGGTGCCTTTCGGCTGGGCGATGTCCACGCCGTTGTGTCCGGGCCGGGAGCTGGTCCGGAAGCCGGACCCGACGTTGCCCGGCACCGGTCGGGTCCATCCTGAGGCGGCGACCTCGCCGTCGGCGGCGCAGCGCAGCAGCCCGTCCGGGCCGGCGACCGCGCGGGCCGCGCCGCCGGTGAGGATGTTGACGATCCGGGTCGCCAACGGTTCGTGCTTGGCGTACGCGTCCGGGAAGGCACTGACCTGCACCCGCTGGGCGGCGTCGGTCAGCGCCATCGTCTCCCAGCCGTCGATGGTCAGCAGCTTCTGGTAGAACTTCTGCGACGAGTACGCCGGATCCTGTAGCTGTACCGGGGTGCCCCAGCCCTGGCTGGGTCGCTGCTGGAACAGGCCGACCGAGTCGTGGTCGTTGCGGTCGCCGAGATGCCCCAGGTTCCGCAGTGCCGACTCCTGCATGGCGGTTGCCACCGCGATCACCCAGCCGCGCGGCGAAACCGACAGCTCCGCGCCGGTGTTGATGATCACCGCCGCGTTGGCGACCTGGTCCGGCCCGTACGGCCCGACCCGGGGCGCCTGGTCGGGGTCGACCGGGCCGTCCCGCCCGCAGCCGAAGGCGGCGAACAGCGCCGAATCCGGCTCGTCGTCGCTGAACAGCACCGCACCGATCCCGCCGGTGCAGCAGAGCAGCACCAGCGTCGCGGTCAGCGCCACGGTCAGGGCGACGTGCCGGGCGGCGCGGGTCCGCATGCCGGGGCTGTCGTTCATGCCCGCACCCAGTCGACGCCGTCGACCAGCCACTGTCCGTCGGAGCCGGTCAACCGTAGCCGCAACGTACCGGAATCCACCTCGATCACCACCTCGACCAGATTCGTCGCGTACGAAATGACCGCCGGTTCACCGGTCAACCGCTCGGCCGGCACGGCCACCGGATCGACGCCGACCAGCTTCTCGGCCAGTTCCTCGGTGGCGTACGGCCGCAGCCCGGCGTGCCACTGCTCGGCGTCGAGGCCGCGATCGAGCCAGGCGGTCGCGAACGCGACGGCGACCGTCGGCGGATCTGCGGCACCGGGGCTGGTCACCGGGTCAGGGGCAGGTGCCACCGACCGTATTCCGTCGTCACCGGCGGTCGGGTCGATGGTCAATGCCGGTTGTGGTCCGGGTGCACCCAGCAGTGGCCCGCTGGTCCCGTCATCGCGGCCGACGACCTGACCGACGCCGACCACGCTGACCACGACGACGAGCAGCACGACCGCCAGCCCGACCCGGGACCGGAAGAGGAACCGGGTCAGCAAGGCGATGACGGGACGCATTCCGGGTCACCGAGCTTCGGTACGGATGCGCGGCTTCGGCGCCTCGTCGGGCTTGCGGGTGCTGTCGGGCCGGTAGACGGCGTACTGGTGCTCTTCGGCCGGGACGTCGGGCGCGGTCCACGTCGACGCGCGACGGGGTCGGCTCGATGGTCGGGGCGACCCGGGCTGGGCGGTGGGTTCGGAGCCGTCCTCCCGGCCGTCCGGCCGCTCCCTGGCCGGTCCGGTGCTGCCGGCACCACCGGCGGGTTTGTCGCTGCTCGGGTCCTCCAACCGGGCCTCCGGCCGCACCACGGTCTGCTTGACGACGGTCTGGTCCCGTCCGTCCTTGGACTTGACCACGACCTGTTCGGGCTCGCGGGTCTCCCGGGTTTCCCGGAAGTACCGCAGGTTCCACGAACTGCCGCCGCCGTCCCGGCCGCCAAGATCGGTGATCCGCCGGTACGGACGCAGCAGCAGCCAGCCGACCATGCCGCAGAGCCAGATCAGTACCACCTGCAGCCAGCCCGGCAGGGTGGGGGTGCTCATGATCAGGTCGACTGCGAACAGGTAGACGGCCGCCCCGGTGCCGAAGATCGCGATGTTGAAGACGGCGGCGACGACCGCGTTGCCGAGTCGACGCATCCCCGCGCCGGCCGGCCGGAGCAGACCGATGGTCCCGAGGATCGGCGCGGCGACGACCGCCCAACGGAACAGCAGGAATCCGAGCAGGACCAGCAGCGACGCGGCGAGGTCGAACATGGCGAACATGGCCGCCGCGAAGATGGCGATCAGGCCGGTGCCGACCCGGTCCATCTCCCGGATGCCCTGCAGATGCTCGTACGCCTCCGGATCCTCGGTCCGGATCTGCTCGGCGACCTTCATCCACTGCTGGTTCTTGGCCTCGATGATCGGTTCCCGCAGTGCCGGGTCGGCGCGGATCTCCTCGATCTCGGACCAGGTGAACGCCTGGGCGTCGTAGAGCACCGGGCCGTACTTCTTGGCGGTGTCGGTGTCCGCCGAGCCGAGCACGCCGCGCAGCCAGTTGCGGTAGAGCATCGACGACGTGGTCGTGTCGCTGGCCCGCACAGCCGGCGGACGCAGGTCCGCACACTGCTGCGGGTCGGGGTACGGGCACTCCTCCGGTGTCACCTCGACGGCCCGCGGGCCGACGGCCTCGTGGACCACGCCCAGTGTGCTGGTCAGCGCCTCGTCCGCCAGGTTCGCCGAGCGGACCGGCCAGGCGGCGATCGCGGTCACCACCACCATGATCAGGACCGCCCAGCCGGCCGTCGTGATCATGTTGCTCATGTCCGACTGACGTGACCGCCAGATCAGGTACAGGCCCACCACACAGAGGGTGATCAGCCCGAAGACCGTGAACACCTCTTCGTAGATCGCCGTGGTCGCCTGCGCCACCAGCGGGTCGGCCCAGGCGTACATGGTCCCCGGGTCCCAGGCCCGTTCCCGGATCGCGTTGGACGCGCCGACGATCGCGGTGGCGACCATCATCTCCAGGTTGGCGACCCCGTTGAACACACCTACGTCGGCGTTCACCACCGAGGAGGCACATCCGCCGTTGAGGTCGTACGTCGGGAACCGGTAGCCGGCGTACCCATAGTTGGTGTAGTGGCCGATGGCGCCCTCGGAGGTCTCCGGCTGGGTGGCGAACCAACCGCCGAAGCCGGAGTCGGGGGCGCTCGGTGCTGGCGGGTCGAGGCACTGCGCGCGGGCCGAGCTGACGTCCTGCAGTCGGTCGAGACAGGCCCGGAAGTCGGCCTGCCAGGCCTCGACCGGACACAGGTCGGCCGGTGCCTGGGCGGGCAGTTGGGCGACCGGCCCGGCCGGGGCGGCCTGGGCCGGAGCGGCCGCGCCGAGTACCGGCCAGGAGATGCTCGCCACGGCGGCTGTCAGGACGGCGAGCAGGAGCGCGGTGCACCGGGTCGCGGTCCTCGCCACGTCACACCTCCAGGTCGCTGAGCGCGGTCGGCAGACCGGCGGGTGCCGCCTGCGGCGTACCGGGTGTGGTGTCGAGGTGGTCGAGCAGTCCGTCCACGTATGAGACGTCCACCCGGACCTTCTGCACCCGACCGTCCACGTCGCGCATGATGAACTCCCGAAAGCCCAGTCGGCTCGCGGAAGAACTGTCTACGCTAGACAACGAGGCGAGCGTCGCCTCGTAACCGTCGTCGACCGGGACACGCAGCAGGCGCAGCGCCTCGGCGGCGATCTCCTCGTCCTCGGCGATCCGGCCGACGAAGACGGTGGAGACCAGGTTCTGCACGTCCAGCCCCAGGATGTCCCGTGGATTCTGCGACGAGACCAGCGCGGCCAGGTTCCACTTGCGGGAGTCGCGGGCCAGCCGGACCAGGAAGGACCGGCCGGAGCGCCAGCCCTCCATGAAGTGCGCCTCGTCGAGGCCGACGAGCTTGCGTGACCCCATCGAGCCGCCGTAGCAGCGGCGTACCGCCAGCCGGTGGGCGGTGTGCAGCATCGGCAGAGCCAACGCCTCCTCGGCCGACCAGTACTCGCGTTCGATCTTCAGGTCGGGCAGCCGCAGCCCGGCCATGGTGATCACGGTCAGCGCGGCGTCGGCACCGAGCAGGCCCGGCTCCGGCGAGCCGAAGAACAGCAGGGCCAGCGGCATCTCGGCGGTGTCCAGCAGCAGGTTGGCCAGCTCACGGCCGTCGTCGTCGAGCCCGCTGAGGCAGGCGACCACGTCGTCCAGCGTGGAGGTTTCTTCGGCGGGCACCTGGCGGACCGCGTGCCGCAGCAGGGTGGCCGTCGACGACTCCCGGGCCACCTGCGGCGGCACCAGCATCATGCAGATGTCCTGGACCAGCATCCGGCGTTCGGCCCGGGCGTTCGACACGGAAATTTCGTACTCGCGGTCGCCGGCGGCTCCGGCGGCGAACTCGCCGCGCACCGGTGTGGGGATGAGAGAGTACGGTGCCAGGGTGCCCTGTTCGGAACCGGTCAGGTTGAGCACCCGCGAGTACGGCCGTAGCTCCGGCATGGCGCAGAGCCGGGCCAGCGGCCCGGACGGGTCGAGCAGGGTGACCTGCACGCCGCGCCGGGCGGCCAGGTAGCCGAGGGCGCCGAGCAGGGTCGACTTGCCGCCGCCCGGCTCGGCGACGAAGACGGCGAGCCCGGAACGTTCCCGGACCTCCATCGGGAAGTGCAGGTCGAGGAAGACCGGCCGGCGGCAGGTGCCGGCGGTCCGCCCGATCAGGTCGCCGCGCCGGTCGCCGACCGTCGACGCGGCCTGCGGCAGCGCGGCGGCCAGCAGGTTGACCGGCATCCGTCGGATGTATCCGGTGTTCGCCACCGGCTCCCCAGGGATGAACTCCCGGGCCAGCCAGTCCTGGTTCTTCGGATGCTGCAGCGAGATGCGCATTTCCCGGGAGTACAGCTGGATCAGCCGGCGGGCCCGTTCAAGACACTCTTCGCGGGTCCGGCCACCGACGGCGATCCGGTGCCAGCCGTGCGCCCGGGCGGACTCGACCGGCAGGCCGGTGGTCATCTCGTCACCGATGTGCAGGGCCCGCTTGGCGAGCCGTTCCAGTTCCGGCGGCGCGTCGATGCCGTGCTCGGCGTAGTCCAGTTGCTGGGAGCGGATCATCCGGAGCCGGTGCTCCAGGTTGCGGAACGAGTCGGCCGGCCCGAGCAGGTCGATCCGGGAGGAGATCTCCATCGGCCACGGCAGCCGTTCGTGGAAGTGCATCCACGGCTCGTGGCGTTCCGGGATCTCCAGCGGCTCCATCCGGCCGACTGCCAGCACCGCGACGTGCCGCTCCTCGCCGGTCATCCGGTTGACCAGCTTGAGCGTCGAGCCGTACGGGGTCCGGTAGCGCTCGACCTGCTCGGTGAGGGCGAGCAGGTCGCCGCGGTCCCAGTTGCCGTTTCGGACCGGCGAGAGCATGGTTGGCGGGTTCATGCAGAGCGCGACCGACCGGTAGAGCAGCCATTCGAGTTCGCCAGCGGTGACCCGTCGACCCCGCATGCCGAAGGCACCCAGCACCTCGTCGAACTGCTCGACCATCCGGCCGAGCCGGCGGCGTTCGCTCTCGGCGACGCCGCGGCCGAACAGCCGCAGCACCCGTTCGGACAGTGAGTCGCCGAGCGACCGGCGGGCGAAGGTGATGCCCAGGTAGGTCTGCCCTTCGGCGTGGTTGACCGCCATCAGGTGCCGTTGCGCGGCGACCAGGTGGTCGGACCAGGAGACCGCGTCGGAGACGTTGGGCAGGGGGTTGCTGGTTAGCGAGTCGATGGTGCGGGCCCACTCGTCGGCCGGGAACGGCCGGGTCGTGCGGCGCAGGTGCACCCGGAATCCGGCCAGGCCGGCGTACTGCTCGGAGATGGCTGACAGCAGCACCTCCCGCTCGGCGTCGGGCCGGAACGCCCAGCGCACCTCGGGCAGCCAGTACCAGGCGGTCACGGTGTTCGGGGTGAAGGTGAGGTGGCCGGCGATCTCGGTGATGGCGAGTTCGGCGGCCGGGTCCCGGTCGGTGAACTTGACCTTCGGGGGGCGGACCGGCACCGGCTTGATCAACTTGTCCGGCCGGTCGACCTCGGCGGCCCAACGGCAGGCCCACCTTCCCCTGCCACTCCCCGGTGGCTGTGTGGTGGTTCGACAATCCGCCTATTGTTGTTTGTCTTTCCTTTTTTTGCTTTCCTCTTCTTCCC